>JBDLKB010000022.1:0-9415 GCA_039714055.1 Chloroflexota bacterium | reverse complement strand
GCGCAGTGGAGAGCATGTCGTCTCGGTTAATTTGGTCAATCGTAGAGCCCTGTTGATTGCAAGAACACTCGACCAACATGCTGGCTGGTGGTACTCCTTCATTCCCCCGGATTCAGTGTTACAGGTCGAGCTTGGCACCGTGCATCATGGAATGGCGGCAACTAATGGTGTGCGCATCGCCTATCAAGTGCAAGATTATGAGGAGATGATAGTCGAGAGAGAGATGCTCCTCACCTGCCCAGATTCCAAAGATCTCGACATACTTTCAGCACACCTTGCAGCTCGCCACCAAAACTCGCTGGTCAGTGCAAACTAGATTGCAGAGTCGGTACCCTCATCTCCCTGTCCAACATCGTCGTCGTCAGAAACACCAGATCCCTCCTCAGCACTGACAATCGACTTTGCTGCCATTGGAGCTAGATCATCGCTGTCTTTTATTGATTGTGAGCCAATGAATATCGGATCACCTGGTTGATAGACTCTACGCCCCATATGACTGAGAAGAGCGCCACCAAAGGCGATAGTAACAGCTAAGAATGCAACAAGTCCAACTAACGCAAAGATCCAACTAGCAAGTGATAACCATCCAATCAACAACCACAGAACAGCAGAAGTTGCTGATGCCATAAGCCGAATGTCATCTTGCTCACTGCCGATCTGCTCCCAAAACCAACGACCAACAATCAATCCGATTCCTGTCCAGCCAAACAAAGCAATCAGGATCAATGCTATGATGAAACCAGCCAGAAGCGGAAAGCCGAATATCCCGATACAGACTAGGATCAGCAGTGCAGAAATGATGATCCAAAGGGGAATTATGAACAATAGGGCGAAATAGGATACCAGTCCAGCAGCCATACTTGAAACAGGGTTCTCTTTGATGGTTCCTGCAACTCGTTCGACCTCGTCAGGCCACACGGAGGTATAGAACAACGCTATAAGCCCGACAATGACCGCTCCTACAACAGCCGTGACCATCCTAATAAGCGGCTGCCACCGGGTGAATTGTTGTAATTCGGGTTCAGTTGTCGCAAAAGCCCTAGAATGAAAGATTTCTGGGATCCATTCGTCCGCAGGTTTGTTCACATAATCGCCATCAATCTGTGCCTTGGTGTTGATGCTATGGTCTCCACCTAGTGCAACAAAATTCCCACGAACAACTGCAGTCCTGGAGCAAGACAACTCTCCTGCAAACAGAATAACATCCCCAGCGATGGTGCCGCCAATCTTTATTGTTCCCCCAAAGACAATCAGGTCTTCGGTGAGCGTTGCACCATCATCGATAATAACCTCCCCTCCAGTGACCACGATTGTTCCATCTTCGAGTTCGCCGTCTTCAAGATGGAAGGTGCCGCTGCTGATAATCCGATCATAGACGTCCGAAGGAGCAGCTATGGCTGAAGGTGCCATCACAAACAGGACAACTGCAAGTGTGATCGACAGTGCAACAATACGAAATGTCCTCATAGTTTCATCCTATCCTTGTACAAGAATGGTTCTTGGCCTTTGAAGCCACCAGAACAACAAACCTGCTCCGAGGGCTCCGCAAATCGAAATGATAGCCAACAAGATCTGCTGATGATCAGTGATCAAACTCTTGGTTGAAATGACTCCTACATCGATCAATGCCTGGAACAGAATCGAACGCGTCTCCAAGAGTTTCTTGATCCAAAGAACCAAATCGCCAATCTCAGTAGGTGATCTAAAGGTGATCCATAACCCATATCCAACAACAGCAACGGCTGGAGTGACTCCAAGAGCAGCAGCTGCGCTGGCTGTTAAAGTAGCCAATAGCTTGGCAAACGACCGCTTTGGCGCTCTATGCAGGACTTGAACAGATACACGTCTTCTTAGGGACAAAGGTGCTGGTACCAACTCCGTGTTGCTCAATAGAGCATCTAGACTCTGTAATGACTCCCATTGAACAGCACATTCCTGACATTCAGCAAGGTGGTTTTTCAGTTGATATCCTTCCTCAACTGACAACTCGCCGTCGAGTGCGCGATTCATCAGAACGTACATTCGTTCATGATTCATCATACTCCTCCTACCATCTCTACGTGATTTACCGTCTCTTCCTTTGCTGCTTCTGCCATCATTCTTCGTGCTCTATACAGTCGTGATTTGATTGCACTCACAGTGGTGTGAAGCGATCGGGCTATTTCATCATAGGGCATGCCATACCAATAATGAAGAATGACCACAGCCCGGTATTCGGGTGTCAACGTATCAAGTAAATCCTGTACCATTCTTTCTCGCTGTGAGTTCTCATACACCAATTCTGGACCAGCGCTAGAAGATGCCATCTTTAGTGAATCTTCAGTAGACAAAGGCTCATCGAGCGACAGCCACTTTATTCTTCGTTTACGCAGCCGGTCTATACAGTGATTGGAAGTAATAGACAACAGCCAAGTTCGGAAGCTGTATGTTTTGTCGTATCTCCTCAGTTTCGAATACGCGCGCAGAAACGCCTCCTGTGATGCATCTTCAGCTTCAGCCGGATTACCCAGCATTCGCAGAGCAAGGTTGTAAACCGGTGTCTCATGTCGTCTAACTATCAAGGTGAACGCCTCGGCGTCACCCTCTAACACTTGACTTACCAGTGTGTGATCCTCATACACTGGTTTAATTCCTCCCAATCAATGAAAATCAGTTCCTAACTTATACTACGCCATACGTACTGATAGGTTGCAAGCATAGCATCAGCAATATCATAATCCAAATCTGCCATCGTGTCGTATAATTGGCGCGTTGATTCGGATTAAAGAACCGTAAGGACTTGGGTGCACATGCGCAAGAAACAACCATGGCTAATATCAATCGAAGGAGTCATCGGAGTTGGCAAGACATCTCTCGCACGTTTGATACACCAGCAGCTAGACGCAGCACTTTTGTTAGAGGTATTTGAGGAGAATCCCTTCCTGGCTCGATTCTACGGCGATCGCAGCCGCTACGCGTTTCAGACACAGATGTTCTTTCTCCTCAGCCGCTACCGTCAGCATACGCAAAGCGTTCCTGAGTTGGTGAGAAAAGGGCATATCGTATCCGACTATACATTTGCCAAGGACAAGATGTTCGCACAAGTAAACCTGGACGGCGATGAGTGGACCATGTATGAGAAGATACACTCTGCTCTCGCTGAGCATACGAGGAATCCTGACCTTCTCGTCTACCTCAAAGCAGACTTGGATGTCCTTATGGCACGCATCGCTCAACGGGATCGTCCATATGAGCGCAGCATGGATAGCTCGTACATTGCTGAGCTTAACGACATCTATGATGAGTACATGCGCAATTACACCAATGGTCAATTGCTAATTATCGATACTAATAAATTGAATGTAATCACCTCTCAGGATGATCTCAATTATGTACTTGGTAGAATTCGGGAAGCGCTAGGAGAAGGTACCTATCAACGGGCCTTGCCAATTGATGATGACCCTGGTCGATACCCGGTTGAAACCGATTCGATGGGCGTCGAATTTGATCTAGCTGAACTAGGTCGGGAACTAGTTGAAACAGTCGATGACAGGACAGATCTGTTCTTCAGCTTTATGCAGCTAACAGATCAAATCGGCCAACTTAGTCAAGAACTAGCGCACTTGTGGATGCTCGAGTCTGACCTGATCTCATCAGGCGAAGCGAAAGGAATTGCACGAAGCCAAGCGTTGAGCAAGCGCAATGTACAGATTCAACAGCGGCTGGTCGAGTGCACTGACTCTTTGCTAACTTTGGCAGATCGCACTGGTACCGACCTAGATGCCGCTTATCGCAGAATCAAGAACACAAGTAATCAGTAAAGCAATTAGGAAGGCGAGGCAATATGAAGAGATTTGTTGTAGTTGCAGGCAACATCGCCAGCGGTAAAACCACTCTAACTCAATCACTCAGCAATAGGTTGGGATGGGAAGCATTCCTAGAGTCAGTTGATGAAAACCCATACCTGGCTGACTTTTACCATGACATGAATCGATGGAGTTTCCATTCCCAGATCTTTTTCCTCTCTCGCCGTCTAGTGCATCATCGCCAACTCCTGGATCGACCAACTTCAGTGATACAGGACCGTAGTGTCTACGAAGACGCCGAAATATTCGCTCGTAATCTGGCTCTGCAAGGAATCATGAGCGAAAGAGACTATGATGTCTATCGCGACCTGTACCTCGCGGTCATCTCAGTCCTGCGTCCACCTGATTTGGTCGTGTATCTACGGACCTCGGTCCCTACTCTGTTGGAGCGAATATCACAACGTGCCCGGTCATTCGAGCAGAACATTGATCCTGATTATCTCGATCGCTTAAACCTCCTCTACGAAGAGTGGATCGAAGGGTTCGACCTCTGTCCCATTCTGACTATCCCCTCGGACAAGCTTGATTTCGCCTACAACAAAGACCACCTCTCAGAAGTAATCAGGCTCATCCAGAACGAGCTACCCTAAGATCAGAGTCTTTTTGTGTCTGACAAGTCTTCTCAACAAGTCGTGATATAATCGCATGTTCAACCAAGTTGCACTGGGTTCTCTTTGAATGACTGAACTATTGTATCTTGCGGATCCCTATCTAACTCGTTTCTCTGCCACTATCGTTGAACGCCTGACAGATCAGGACAAGTACGGCGTTATTTTAGATAGAACAGCATTTTATCCTACCTCTGGTGGTCAACTGCATGATACTGGCACTATTAATGGTATTACTGTCTATTCACTCGATATTATCGAAGATGATGTAATACATTGGATTGGTTCACCTATCGAATCAGACCAAATTGAGGGAGTGGTCGATTGGGAACGACGGTTTGATCATATGCAGCAACATACAGGTCAACACATTCTCTCTGCTGCGTTTGAGAACATCTCCAATGCAGCCACGGTCGGCTTTCACATGAGCGATGATTACTGCACCATTGATCTCGATATCAACCGTGTTGATTCTAACTTGGTTCAAAGAATCGAGGATCTAGTTAATGAGGTGGTAACCGACAATAAGCCTGTCACTACCAAGACAGTAATACGTAATGAAAGCGAACCACACGCGCTAAGGAAACCACCCCCGGATCATCCAGTACTCAGGTTAGTAGAAGTTGAGGGATTCGATATCTGCGCCTGCGGTGGAACACATGTCAATCGAACAGGGGAGATCGGTCTGATCAAGATCACCTCAACAGAGAACCGTCCGGGTAACAAAGTGCGCATTGAATTCCTGTGTGGCTCGCGTGCAATTAAGGACTACCGGTTCAAACACCAGTTGATGACAGATCTTGGGGTGGCTTTCACCACTAGCATTGAAGATGTCCCCCAGTCTGTCGAGAAACTTCGGGGTCAAATAAAACAACTGAGGAAACAAAACCAGAGTCAACTGCAGCGGTTGGCAGAGTTCGAAGCATCACACATGATCTCGTCCGCACTGAATACTGAAAAAGGAAAAGTAGTATCAGCAGTGTTGACGGACGAACTCGCAGAGCATGCAGGCACTATTTCCAACTCGATTACAAAGCGTGGAGAGATGATCGTGCTTCTCGGTATCAACGCCGCCAAACCGCGTTTGATGTTTGCACGATCAGAAAAAGTGGACCTGAGTGTCTCCGATCTGCTTCGCTTGGTTTTATCAAAGTATGACGGCTGGTCAGGCGGTGGAAGACCCCATTTGGCACAGGGTGGTGGTCCAAAGGGACAGGGCGACAGCTTAAAGCCGATTTTGGCTGAGGCGCTTGAGGAAATTACGAGGTTTACATAGCAACTCAGATTATTGTCTGGAAAAGAGGTTCATAGAATGATAGAGATCGCCGATAACATAATCATCAATACCAATTTGCCCGGAGTGAATGTAGGTGCGATTGGAACATCTGTAGGAGTGGTCTGCATTGATTCTCCATCAAATCCCAGTGACGCGCTTGGATGGTTCCAACAGGTGCGATCCAGGTTTGGTATGCCGATCCGCTATCTCATCCTCACGGACCACTCTATTGATCGTGCGCTTTCCCTACATACAGTACGCACAAGGGTAATTGCTCATCAGGAAACCAAGAAAAGCCTTGAGGAGTACGGAGAACGGTTCCCCGCTACTGAACTTGACTTGCACGCAAGCCGCTTTGATCTCGTTCGTCGGGAACTGGACAGCATTCCCATCATCGTTCCTCACATTACCTTCAGCCAAGAGTTGAGTCTGGTGCTGGGCGACCGCACAATTACTGTCAGACACGAGCCCAGTGCCACCGCTGGCAGTTCCTGGGTGGTAGAACATGATGCTAGAGTGATGTTTGTGGGAGACACCTATATCGTCAACCATCACCCTCCTATGCATCACGCAAATCTGGAGCAATGGTATGAGATACTAGCAGAACTTCGCCAATCGCAATATCGCCGCTACACGATTGTGCCTGGGCGAGGACCACATGACCAAAGAAAGACAATCGCACGATTCGCTGCGTTTCTAAGTAGCGTAGAGTCACTAGCAGACGAGGTTGATATTGTTCCCGATCAACCGACAGATTACAATCCACAGATTGATCTCATATTGGAGAAACTCCAAGTTGGGAAAGAATCGGACAGCGCCATAGAAACTTTGCGCCAACAAATCCGCATCAACTTGGAGCATCTTTGTAGTTTGCGGAACGAGGAATCTGAGTAGCTCTCGCGCTAACTTACTAGATGGCTACAGTTACATTCATCTGATCAAGTTGCGATTTTCGCCACTGTTTCATTGCAGTTTTCGAATAATAGAATCCGATATATCTTGGGCAGAAACCAATAAACGGAGTTGATGTATGAAACGATTATTGTCAGGCAACGAAGCTATCGCTCTCGGCGCTTGGGAAGCTGGAGTACGCTATGCATCAGCGTATCCCGGTACTCCCTCAACCGAGATCCTCGAGACTATAAGTCAAAGAAAGGATATCGTTGCTGAATGGTCCAGTAATGAAAAGGTCGCTCTAGATAACGCTATCGGTGCCAGTTTCGCCGGAGTGCGTGCTATGGCATCGATGAAACACGTGGGTGTGAATGTAGCGGCGGACAGTCTAATGTCTGTCAGCTACACCGGTGTGAATGGTGGATTAGTCTTGGTGTCTGCTGACGATCCTGGCACATGGAGCAGCCAGAACGAGCAGGATAATCGTCATTATGCCAGGTTCGGCAAATTCCCCTGCCTCGATCCAGCCGATTCACAGGAAGCTAAGGATTTCACTATATTCGCTTTTGAATTGAGTGAGCGTTTCAACACTATAGTGATGCTGCGAACAACAACCCGAATTAGTCACTCGAAATCAACAGTGGAAGTGGCTATGCCGGATCCGCCTCTAACCAAGCACGAAACAATAGGTAAATTCATCAAAAGACCTGATTCCTATGTGATAATACCGGCAAACGCTAGAAGGCTGCACCCACAGGTTGAGCAGCGCATGGTTGAACTTGAGCAGTATGCCGAGGATTACCCTCTAAACCGTGTTGAGTGGGGTGATAAAGGAATCGGCGTCATCACCGGGGGAATCGCATACCAATACGCTAAAGAAGTGTTCACCGGGTATTCGTTCCTCAAGTTGGGGATGAGCCATCCTATACCAAAACAGCTCATCCGCAGTTTCGCAGAACAGGTTGACCAGATAGTCGTAATAGAGGAACTTGATCCGTTCTGGGAACACCAGATTCGGTCCATGGGAATCGATGTTGTTGGAAAGGACTATTTCCCCCTGACTGGTGAACTAACGTTGGGCAAGGTGAGGATCGCAGCTCAAGCTGCCGGTCTAGAAATTGCAGGCGAGCAGCACCTCCAACCTGAACCGCTCGAGATGGATATTCCACCTCGAATTCCTTCACTATGTCCAGGTTGCCCTCACCGAGCCGTGTTCTTTAGTGCTGCAAAGCAACGACTATTGGTCGCTGGTGATATAGGCTGTTATACCATTGGCGTGCTTCCCCCGTTCAACGCCATGGATACCTGCATTAGCATGGGTGCCAGCATTGGCGTAGCACATGGCATCAGGCAGGCAGGAAACGATCAAAAATCGATCGCTGTGATCGGCGACAGCACGTTCTTCCACACTGGCTTGCCTGCTCTTGCCAACAGCATCTATAACCGTGTCCCCGTTACCACAGTGATCCTGGACAATCACACTACAGGCATGACCGGTGGGCAGGGGAATCCAGGCAGCGGAATAGCAGCACAGACTGACAAACAAGCCGCCCAAATTGACATTGAAGCTATGATTCGCTCCATGGGTGTATCTGCCGTCTGGAAGGTAGATAGCATGGATGCGAAAGCAGTCGATGATGCAATCAAACAGGCAGTCAAATACACAGAGGGACCTGCAGTAGTGGTAGTCGATGGAGACTGTGTAATGAACGAAGGGTGGTCGAAAAGCCATCCTGTAGTCGTCGATCTAGATACTTGCAACGGCTGTACCCTATGTTTCAAGGTCGGTTGTCCCGCAATCCTCAAGAGCAAGGAGTTAGATGAGAAATCTCAGCGTCCTAAAGCAGAGATTGATCCTCTGCTTTGCACCGGCTGCGAGATATGCCTTCAAGTTTGTCCGCGCGATGCAATTTACCACCCGGAGGTTGGATATGGATAAGATCGACTTTCTTTTCGTCGGTGTTGGGGGACAAGGAATCCTTACCGCCTCTGATATCGCTGCGGAGGTCGGCATTGCTGCTGGCTATGATGCCAAGAAATCAGAGATCCACGGATTCTCTCAACGTGGCGGGGTGGTTGAAAGTCATGTTCGTTGGGACGAGCATGTACATGCTCCTATGGGTATGATCGGACACATTGATTTTTTGGTTTGTTTCGAGTATTTGGAAGCAGCGCGATTCGTCCATTCTCTTGGTGAGGACGGTATAGTAGTAACCAACACCCAGCGGATGATTCCAACATCAGTTAGCGCAGGTGCGCGAACATATCCTGAGAACGAAATCATCCAGCATGCTCTATACCAGAATGCTCACAGTGTTATCTCACTCGATGCACTAGCTATCGCCGAGGAGCTTGGAAATACCCGCATGGTGAACACCATTGTTCTCGGGGCGCTGTCATCACAGTTAAAGGTGGCTACAGATGTTTGGTTGGATGTAATTGCCAAACGCGTACCGCCTAAATACCGCGATCTGAATCATAAAGCCTTCATGAGAGGTCAAAACTCAGTCGCGCTTACATAGAGAAATAAACAGCAAAATAGCGGAAATTACTCGACGCGGTCATACAATTTGATACACTCTGTCTATGCCCCTACTGTTTGCGGTGGGTTCGGTTAACCCTTCCAAGATTGATGCTGTTCGCGCTGTTGTCGGTGAACATTGGCCAGATTCGTTGGTTGAAGCGGTCTCGGTCTCTAGCGGTGTCGGTGAGATGCCGATTACCAGTCATGAGACCAGACAAGGGGCAAAAAACCGTGCCTTGAGTGCGCAGAATGCGCTCGATGCTGATTT
>JBDLKB010000021.1:0-9544 GCA_039714055.1 Chloroflexota bacterium | reverse complement strand
AATTGAGACGACCCTGCAACATTTGCGGAACAAAGTAAATTACAGCAGCAATTACTATTACCCCTGCTCCAATCAAAATCCATTTTCGGTTCTTTCGTTGTCTAGAATCCACTGCCATCGTTATTTCTCCCAACACGATATACGATCAATGCATATCAGCACTCTATTCATCAATAAGAATATCATACTCTCGCGATTTGGGTTGATCAATTGGACAGAGAAACATGTGGAAGATATACTTTGGAAGATCATAGTGTTTTGGGGCTATCTTCAGCTCCTCATAGAATAACTGGAGGGTTTGAATGGGCAAGGTTTGGAAGGAGTTTCGAGAGTTCGCTATGCGTGGCAGTCTGATCGATATGGCTGTCGGTATCATCATCGGTGGCGCCTTCGGTGCCGTGATCAAGTCGTTGGTTGCTGACCTACTCATGCCACCGCTGGGTTTGCTTCTCGGCAATGCTGATTTCACCAATTTATTCTCGGTAATGAGGGACGGCGAGGTGGCAGGACCATATGCCACGTTGTTAGAGGCACAGGAAGCTGGTGCTGTAACCATCAATTATGGTTTATTTATAGTAGCGATCATCAATTTCATTCTGATCGCATTTGCTGTTTTCATGCTGGTTCGGACTATCAATCGCCTAAGAGCGGAAGAGGAAGAGGTAGTCGAAGAGCCCACCACAAAGGAGTGCCCATATTGCATGTCGACCATTGCGCTTAATGCGACTCGATGTGCTTTCTGCACTGCGGATCTTACTGGTAATTGATGTATTTTGACATATCCAAGGAGGGATAAAGATGGATGAGTTGGTCAAGCTTGTAACAGAAAAAACTGGAATCAGTGAGGCTCAGGCTCAACAAGCAGTTGAAATGGTGCTAAAGTTTGTCAAGGACAAACTTCCACCGGAACTGGGTGATACCTTGGATTCACTCTTGGACTTGGGTGATGAGGGCGGTTCACTCGATATCGGTGACGTTGCCAAGACCCTTGGCGGTCTGTTTGGTAACAAATAAACGACATCGTTTCATCCTACAATCGAAAATCCTGGCTGGAGGATCATGCCGCTGACTCATACCGATAATAGTGGTGCTGCTCGCATGGTTGATATTGGTGGTAAGGACACATCCGAGCGTGTTGCTGTGGCCGCCGGTCGTGTGGTAATGGAACCATCGACGTTAGACTTGGTAGTAGCTGGAGAAATACCCAAAGGCGATACCATTGCGGTCGCTCGTACGGCGGGAATCATGGCTGCCAAGCGCGTAAGCGATTTGGTCCCGCTTTGTCACCCGATCTCACTATCTCACGTAAAGATCGATTTTGCCTTCTCTCGCCAAACCTCAGAGGGCTATATTGACATCACCGCAACAGTAGGCACGGTTGGTAAGACAGGAGTTGAGATGGAAGCGCTCACTGCGGTATCGGTGGCAGCGCTTACACTCTATGACATGTGTAAGGCGGTAGAAAAGGGTATTCGCATCACTGATATCCGCCTAGTCAGGAAATCCGGGGGTAAAAGCGGGACTTGGTCTGAATCAGACTGATCCTCTGGGTCAAGAGTTGACCCAGTATTTCCCGGCGTACTGCTTGTAATTTATCTTGTGCAATCTACCGTGTCGTAGGCTGCCAGCAGTAGAGGCAGCGCTTCGCCTGCGACTCCCTGGATAAACATGTCTGTATGCGATGTTATTGCGCTAGGTGACGGATTGATCTCCACCAAAGCTGCTCCATGCTCTTTTGCCTGATGCGGCAGATAAGCAGCGGGCGTTACTAGACCGCTCGTTCCGACTATCAACATCAGATCACAGTAGGATGAAATAAACATCGCTGTTTCAAGAGCATCCTGTGGTAAAGGTTCGTTGAACCAGACGACATCGGGCCTCATCATTGAACCGCACTCGGGGCAATAGGGGACGCCACCGGCTTGAACGTCTATAACAGAATACTTGCCACATTCCTTGGAGCAGCGAGCACGACGTATGCTGCCGTGCAATTCCAGTACATTCCGACTTCCTGCTTGCTGGTGTAAACCGTCAACATTCTGGCTTATGATCAGGAAAGATGTGAACCTGGATTCAAGCTCAACCAAAGTATAATGAGCAGCATTCGGTTCTGCGTTTTCTATCTTTCCCAGCCGCTGGCGATACCATGACCACACCCGTTCCGGGTCACGCGCAAACGCCTCAGGTGTACCTAGCTCCGCTGGGTTGACTTGTGGCTTGTAGTTATTTCGGGCATCACGAAAGGTCGGGATGCCACTTTCCTGACTGATTCCTGCTCCGGTAAGAACAACCAGAAATCGACACAAACCCAATAGCGATGCGGCTTGTTGAATCTCCTTTTCCACCGCTCTAAGGCTATTGCTTGGATTCTTGCCAGTTAGTAGCAAAATGCGTTATCAGTCGCACCCCAAACCCAGTTGCTCCCTTGGGGGTAAACACGTTTGCGGCTTTGTTCTGGCTGAACGACATACCGGCGATGTCGATATGAGCCCAGTCGAAATCCACAAATTCCTTCAAAAAGGTAGCGGATGTTCCTACACCACCGAATCTACCTCCGCTGTGCATTATGTCAGCTACGTCAGATTTCAGCTTTTCTCGGTACTCTTTGAATAACGGCATTGGCCAGAGCCTTTCACCAGTCAATGAGCTTGACTGCATTAGTGCATCCTCAAGCTCTCTATGATTTGAGAAAAGAGCGGCAGCCATTCCTCGTCCCAGGGCAACCACACTTGCACCGGTTAGAGTAGCCAAATCTACTACTGCATCTGGCTTGAATTGTTTGGCATACGCCAGTGCGTCAGCCAGTAACATTCTCCCCTCCGCATCAGTGTTTCGAACCTCGATAGAAACGCCGTTCATGGCAGTGACCACATCTCCAGGTTTGTAGGCATTGGCATCAGGCATGTTGTCTGTAGCAGGCACCAAAGCCACAATCTTGACTGGTGGTTTTATCATGGCAATTGCCTTCATGACTCCCAATACCGCAGCACCACCTCCCATGTCGCCCTTCATTAGGTACATGTCCTTGCTTGGTTTAATGGAGATACCACCTGAATCAAAGGTGATGCCTTTACCGACCAGCACAATGGTTCCCTGAGCTTTGCGCTTGGGGGTATAGCTCATCTCAATGAACTTTGGTGGTTGGCCTGCGCCTTGAGCCACAGCGAGAAATGATCCCATACCTTGTTCTTGTGCCCATGAGCGATCGTGAACCTCGCATTCAATGCCGTGTTTCTCAGCTATTTCTCGAGCGATCTGACCCAGGTGGGTGGGCGTAGCGATATTCGAAGGATGATTCACCAGAGTACGAGCAAGCATGACTCCTTCTGCTACTGCAGAGGCGTGACGCACCGCCTTGGTTGCCAGTTTGATGTCATCGGCTCTCTCAAGGAGCAGAGTGAGTGCAGGTGGGGTAGTCTTGGTTTTCTTTTCTAGCGGGTATCGGTAGCTCGCTAGTTTAGCGCCTTCAACAAATGCCTGCACCCAGTCTTCTAGCAATACATCTGATTCGTTTATGCAGCTCCAACCCATCACCAGCGTGAACCAGTTCTTTACTTTCAGTTTCTTGACTCGGTTGACGGCATGGGCTGCCACCTTTCTAACCGCATCGAGATCGTACTTTTCTCTTTCTCCAAGCCCAACCAGAACGACTCGCTTGGCTGGGATGACTCCCTGCGGATAAATCAACAATGAATCGCCGACTTTGCCTTTGAAATCCCCGCTATCCAGAATGTCGCTGATATTTCCCTTCAAAGCTGCGTCGAGGGATTTCGCCTCATCGGGTACTAATACATCTCGAAAAACACCAATAACCACAACATCCGCTGCGGCTTGGTGAATTGCTCCCGTCTTTACCGACACCTTCACTTTGTATCTCCTTGTGTTTTGAGTAATCAGATTCATTATCTGTCAGTTAATACTGATTCGCAAAACGTTTCGCTATAATAGGGGTTACTACCTTATTGACTGCAATATTTATTCAAATCATTGAGATGGAGCTGATCGAATGACAGAATCGCAAGCGAATGATCAAGCATGGCATTCCATGTTTACAGACCAAGTGCTGGATGCTCTTGGCAGTGATAGGAGCGCGGGATTAACAGAAGATGCAGTACAGGAGCGTTTTAACCAACACGGCGCCAATGAACTGAAGGAACGACCAAGACCAGGATTCTGGCAGATGCTTCTGGCGCAATTCAATAACTTTGTGATCTGGATTCTGATTGTCGCCAGCGTGATCTCAGCACTATTGGGAGATTACGTCGAAGCAGCAGCTATCATGGCAATAGTGATCCTGAACGCCGTGGTTGGGGTTATTCAAGAGGGAAAAGCAGAAGAGGCTCTGGCTGCATTGAGGAAGATGGCAGCTCCAGATGCTCATGTTGTCCGTGATGGAACTCGTCAGACGGTACCCTCTAGATCCCTAGTCCCCGGTGATATTGTGATATTGGAAGCAGGCAACTATGTGCCCGCAGATGTTCGCTTGATCGAATGTGTGAATCTGACAGTAGAAGAAGCATCCCTGACAGGAGAGTCCGTGCCAATTCAGAAGCGGGCAGACGCTACAGTGCCTATTGATGCCGTGCTGGGTGATCGCAAGAACATGGCATTCATGAGCACTATGGTGACCTATGGTCGTGGTCGCGCGGTTGTGGTTAGTACTAGCATGAAGACAGAAATCGGACGAATCGCGGAAATGATCCAGTCTTATGCAGAAGAACCGACTCCGTTGCAGAACCGACTTGATCAACTCGGCATGTGGCTTGGTTGGGGTTCGTTAATCCTGTGTGCCCTCGTGTTCATCGTCGCTGTGGCCCGTGATGCAGATTGGTCAGCAATATCGGATTTGGGTGCTTGGGATTATATGCAAGCTGAGCAAGAGACAATTGTTGAATTGTTCCTGGTTGCGGTGAGCTTGGCAATAGCTGCTGTTCCCGAGGGGTTGCCTGCGATCGTGACTGTCAACCTTGCACTGGGAATGAGGGAGATGATTAAACGAAATGCCCTTATCCGCCGCCTGCAAGCTGTTGAAACCCTTGGCAGCGCCAGCATCATTTGCTCCGATAAAACCGGCACTCTCACACAGAATGAGATGACCGCAGTTCAATTATCTGTATGGGGTGTCCAACTCCAGGTGACAGGTGAAGGATACGAACCTATTGGTGAATTCGCTCAAGATGGAGATGTGGTAAACCCCGAAGATTACTTTGATGTTGGGGTTTTATTGCGTGGAGCGCTGCTGTGTTCTGATGCTTCGCTCGAGCAGAGGGCAGGAGGTGACGAGCGGACGCGCACAAAAATGGTTGGTGATCCAACTGAGGGAGCGCTAGTGGTAGCGGCAGCCAAAGCCAATCTGTGGCGCGAGAAAGTTGAGACAAGATATCCTCGAGTTGCAGAAATTCCATTTGACTCTAATCGGAAACGAATGAGTACCATTCACCAGCGTACATCAGGTCAGGGTTATATTACCTATGTCAAGGGAGCTCCTGATGTGATTGTGCAGTACTGCAGCCATGCACTCAAGCGTGGCGAAAGCGCGCTAATGGATGAGAGCATTCGACAACGGATAGCGAATGCAAATCAGGAAATGGCAGCCTCTGCTCTCCGCGTGTTAGCAGTTGCATATCGAAATTTGGATTCTGTACCCGAAAAACTTGATCCAGAGGACATTGAAAAGGACTTGGTATTCGTTGGTTTGGTAGGAATGATTGATCCAGCACGCCCTGAAGTAACTCCAGCTATGGAGACTGCACGTGATGCTGGAATTCGCACGGTTATGGTTACGGGAGACTATCCCGACACCGCTCGTGCCATCGCGGATCAGATTGGGCTGTTGCGCAAGGATGGCAGGGTGGTAGCTGGTCACGAACTTGCCGATATATCAGATGGACATCTGACAGAGATCGCGGATGATGTGGATGTATTTGCCCGTGTAAGCCCGGAACACAAAGTCCGCATTGTTGAAGCATTCAAACGCCTTGGACATGTAGTAGCCATGACAGGAGATGGTGTCAATGATGCCCCTGCACTCAAGCGAGCCAATATTGGCGTTGCCATGGGAATCACTGGCACTGATGTGAGTAAAGAGACTGCTGACATGGTGTTGACCGATGATAACTATGCCAGCATAGTGAGTGCGGTAGAACAGGGCAGGGTAATTTACGGCAATATCCGCAAATTCGTATATTACCTGCTGAGTTGCAACCTGGCTGAGATCGCTGTCATCTTTATTGCCACACTAATTGGGTGGCAATCACCACTTACCCCCATTCAACTTTTATGGCTGAACTTACTCACCGATGGCGCTCCCGCGCTTGCACTTGGAGTTGAAACCGGCGACCCAGATGTCATGGGTCGACCACCAAGGCCATCCGATGAACCCATAATTAACAAGGATATGCGATTGGGCATGATAATTCAGACAATTGCTATCACCTCTGTAGTACTTTTTGCTTACTGGTGGGGGCTGCGCCAAGGAGAAGCAATCCACGGAGCGGGGTCTGCCGAGATAAGCAAACTGGCGAGAACCATGGCTTTTGTCACTTTGTCAGCCTCAGAGCTGTTCAGAGCATATACCGCGCGTTCCGAGTACTTTTCTATATTTGGATTAGGAGTGCTGTCTAATCGTTACATGCAATATGCTGTCGGAGCCTCACTCGTTCTGCTCTTGCTTGTAATCTACGTTCCATTCCTGGCTCCGATATTTGATACCGTTCCGTTGAGCCTTCTGGATTGGGCAAGACTGCTGCCGCTGATTCTCTTCCCATCTGTTGCTGCGGAGATCACCAAGTGGTACATGAGGACGCGTATGCTTTCCCAAAAGCCAACTGCGGAAGCAAGCACTCTCTAGTATCGCCTCTGTCAGGCATAGGCTAAATCTATCGGGTAATATGAGCAGAAGCAGGCTATTCAACATAGTTGCTATCGTTCTTCGTCATCGAACGATGGGGGAAGCGGACGTGCTGCTCACTTTGTTCTCGAAAAATCGAGGTAAACTCCGGGTCATTGCCAAAGGTGCGCGCAAGGCATCTAGTCGGAAGGCAGGACACATCTCTCAGTTCACTGAGAGTGAAATGTTGTTGGCACAAGGTAGGAACTTGGACATTGTCACTCAAGCTCAAGTACTGACCTCACATCGCATGTTGCGCGAAGATTTGGAAAGATTGACTCATGCCAGTCATTTGGCGGAATTGGTTGATGGTTTCACCGTAGAGGAAGATCCTCACGAGGGACTGTACATTCTTCTCAAGCAAGCACTTGAGTGGGTAGCAGTAGATAAGGATGCGCAATTGGCAACACGCCATTTTGAAGTGTTCTTTCTGGAGCTGGTCGGATACAGACCACTGTTCTTTCAGTGTGCAGAGTGTGAACAAGAGCTTGAGCCACAAGATCAGTACTTGAGCGCGGAGCAGGGGGGAGTCATCTGCCCGAAATGTCGTGGAATGCATCCACATTCGATCCCGATCTCACTAGCCTCTCTAAAGGTGCTGCGATTTCTACAGTTACAGGAACATGATCAAGTGATGCGTCTCAGAGTCTCAGAATCGCTGCACATGGAACTTGAACAGGTTATGAGGTATCTGATTCAGCATCATCTGGAGCGTGCAATGAAGTCAAGTAAATTCCTCAAGAGACTGCGCAGCGAGGGATTAGGCTCCAAAGAGATTAAGTGAATCCTGATGATGTCAAGTGCTAATTCGCCAATCAAACTCTATTCGAAAATATAGATTTGATGAATGAGGGCATGATCTTCATCACAAGTAATTGGTTACTGATTGCTTGGCGAGACCTGATGCGTTTGGTACAAAGTATCTTCTTGCTGGGATATTTCACAGTGGAGGCAGAAAATTGAAAACAAGAAACAGTATTGTTGTCTGTATAGTGTTGCTGCTCGGTGCGATACTAGGTTCTTGCGGAGCAGGTCAAGATCCCACTCTCAGTATTGCCTTGATTCCAGTAATGGATACGCTTCCATTCTATGTTGCGGAGCAGAATGGGTACTTTGACGATGAGGGCATAACCATCGAGCTTGTGCCAGTAAAGAGTCCTACCGAACGCGACGCTCTACTGCAGGCAAAAGAGGTTGACGGTGTCATGACTGACCTCATGACAGTTGGATTGTTCAACCGTGATGAGCCACAGGTCAAGATTGTATCAATGGCACGCAAATCATATCCTGATTCTCCTCTGTTTAGATTGTTATCTGCTCCTGATTCGGGCATCGTTAGCCCCGAGCAATTGGCTGGAGTAAAGATCGGGATATCGCAGAACACAGTCATTGAATACATAACTGATCGGATGCTTGAGAATTCTGGTGTTCCCAAGGATCAGATCGCTATTGAAGAAATATCTGCCATCCCTGTAAGGTTTGAGCAGCTTATGGCGGGGCAAGCTCAGGCGGCAACACTCCCTGACCCGCTAGCTCAAGGAGCGATGGCAGCCGGTGCAAACCTCGTGTTGGATGACAGTGCCTTCTCAGAATACTCACACAGTGTGCTTGTATTTGACCTAAAAGTGTTAAAGGAGAAACCCGAAACCATTGTTAAATTCCTCATCGCATGGGATAAAGCGACTGAGGAGATCAATGCAAGTCCAGAGTCATATCGTTCATTATTGATCGAAAAGGGAAGGGTACCCGAATCAATTCAAGGCACATTCACTATGCCTCCTTTTCCTCGGAAAGAGATCACCAGTGAAGCCCAATGGTCTGATGTTGTCAAATGGCTCCAGGAAAAGGGACTGATTCACCGAGTGATTCCTTACGATGATGCGGTCGACACATCATTTCTAAAGTGATTGGTACCATGTTCCGCATTCCCGCTGGTACCCAACGAGAGCGTACTATAATAGTATGATCAAAGCTGTAGACCTGCAGTTCTCATATCCCTCTGGAGTAACGATCTTTGATCGGTTCTCGTGGTCTGTCTCTGCGGGAGAAGCTTGGACGGTCATCGGTCCGAGTGGATGCGGCAAGAGCACCTTGTTGCTCCTGATTGCAGGACTATTGCACCCGAACGAAGGATCTTTACTGATAAACGGGAATAAACTAGAACGCCCCAGACCAAGGACTGGCTTGGTGCTTCAGGAATATGGATTGCTCCCTTGGTCCACGGTTTGGGAGAATGCCGCTCTGGGGCTGCAGATTCGTGGTTATTATGGTCATGACGGTAAGCATACTCCCGAGGACGAGGATTTGACCCAATCCAAGAGCCGGGTTGATCGTTGGCTGGAACGGCTAAGCATTGATCACGTCGAGGATCGATTTCCTCACCAGATCAGTGGGGGACAGAGACAGCGGACCGCAATTGCACGGACATTGGCACTGCATCCAGATCTCATCCTAATGGACGAGCCCTTTGGTGCATTAGACGCACTAACTCGCGAGAACATGCAATCGTTGATTCTTGAACTGTATGCTGAGCATCATCTGACCCATGTGATCGTCACTCATAATATCGAAGAAGCGGTCACGCTGGGAAAGAACATCATGATATTGGGCGATCCGCCTATTAGCTCAGTTGAAATCATGGTAAATGATGACCCT
>JBDLKB010000020.1:0-10240 GCA_039714055.1 Chloroflexota bacterium | reverse complement strand
AAGAACAAACAATATCCGATGGGGTCGCAAGTGATTGACACGAAGATCTAAAGTCACTCTTACCTCTTCTCTAGCAAGGCGATCGTCTCTACATGATATGTCTGAGGAAACATGTCCAGCGTCTGTGCCGAAACAAGCGCATATCCTGCAGGAGTCAGGCGGCGGATGTCACGTGCTAAGGTAGCGGGATCACATGATACATAGACAATCCGGCGCGGCTCAATGTTGACAATAGCATCAATTACGTTGAAGGAAACACCAGTTCGAGGTGGATCCAGAACCACAAGATCGAATTCTTGTTCGCTCAGGTGCGTCATAGCGACCTCGGCATCGCCCTGGTACAGTTCAACATTGTCTGTGTCTGCAAGATTGACCTCTGCATCAGCTACAGCATTGGGGCTTGCTTCAACCGCGACTATGTGTGACGCGCGGTTAGACAACGCTTCAGTAAACAGGCCAATTCCACTATAAAGTTCCAGTACATTCTCGCTGCCTGAAAATTGAGCCCTATCCATTACAAGCGACACAAGTGTCTCAGCAGCTTGAGGGTTTACCTGGAAAAAACTAGATGCACTGACTTGCCAATCGCGTCCAGCGCAATGTTCCTGAATCTTGTTTTCACCGACAAGGTTTGCGACCTCCCCTGTTGGGAGCAATATACTGGCATTGACGGGGAAATCCACCTCGAGACTCGGTGGCTCAACTGAATCAATCTCGAACAGCACTAGAAGATCACCATAGGCTCCAACTCGTAAGGTTAAACGCGTGAGATCAGGTAACTCGAGATCAAAGTCGCGAAAAAGATCGAGCAATCTGGAATCTATGATATGGCATTCCTGAATGGGCACAACCGGATCATCATGGTCATCAGTCGTTCCCCCACGGAAAAATCGATGGAATCCAAGTTGTCCCGACTTGGTGATGGAAAAGGATACACTGTTGCGGTAGTTCCAAGACGATGGGCTGGGAATAGTGTTTCCCACGGCAGGATTTGCGATCTTGGCAATGCGCTGCAATTGATCGACTACCACCTCACGTTTCAGGGAGAGCTGCCGGTCATATGACACATGCTGCAGATGACAGCCACCGCAGACGCCGTAATGCTGACATCGAGGGGCAATTCGATCAGGTGACGGTTCAATAATGTCTACTATCTCAGCATATGCGTAGCGGGGTTTCTCATCAACTATCCTCACCGCCACCTTCTCACCAGGGATCCCGAATGGTACAAAGGTTACACGCTCATTGGCACTGCTGTCACGCCCTAATGCAGAGCCACCATGCGCCATGGAGGTCAACTGAAGTTCAGTTACTGCACTGCTTGCATCGCTACCCATATAGTCCATCCAGTTACGAATAAATGTATCAAGAAAGGATAAAAGAAAGATTTCGAACGCCAGGCGACGAATCCAAAACCAGCACCGCCAAAGATGGTGCTAAGAGTTTCAATCTCTGGTTTTCCCAAGTGAGCAAAGGCAAAGGGAATGGCTTGCACCCAGATCGCCAATCCCGGACCCATGTACTTTGATAAGGCAAAGAGGGTAAAGCCTCGCCAAATGAACTCCCAGGCAAATAGATCGACACCTGCCAACCACAAGGCTCGACCAAAACCAGATGAAGACCTGTGTTTATAATATGCCACCATCTCAGGTCTCTGTCCCACGTACCAGATGACAACTGCCATCACAATACAGGCGCCGATGGTCCAGGCTATGCCTTCCTTCCATGCGCCCAACCGCATCCCGTAATCACTGAGAGAATCACGAAACACTATAAGAATGATGGCTGCGGGAACGATAAAGTAGAGAAGAAATCGATCATACGCCTTCACCGGAGTGAGGTTATGATGATAGAGATCTATCATAGGCAGCAGAAAGCCAACGATGATCACCAACGTTGGCTTCAGCTCAAATCGTATTCCGAGTATAGTCATCAATGCTCCAGAGGCTTGGCATGCGATGATAACGACAGCTCAAGGTTTGAGCAAGCAGGAAAGCGCCTATGCTATAATGTGGTCCGCTTAACGGCAAAGTAAATGAACAAAGACACTTGGCGTTTGATCATCTCAGAGCCAGCTTCAGGCGCATACAACATGGCAGTCGATGAGGCAATACTGGAATCAGTCGTGTCCCAGTCATCACCGCCTACTATGCGCTTCTATTCATGGAGCCCTCCTTGTCTATCGCTCGGATACAGCCAATCATCCGATATTGTTGATTGGGAAAGCTGCAGCGCACGAGGGTGGGTTGTTGTCCGTCGCCCCACGGGAGGAGGCGCTATACTCCATACTGATGAACTTACCTACAGCATCTGTGTTGGTCAGGATGAACCGCGCATGGCAGGCACAATCATAGAATCCTATCGTCGCATCGCTGTGGGTCTGGTGGATGGATTACAACGACTAGGGCTGAGAGATGCCGAATCGAGCGCGCTTGACGAACCTTATAGCGCTTCTGGTCCAGTGTGCTTCGATGAACCCAGTCATTATGAGATCACCTACAAGGGACGGAAACTTGTGGGCAGCGCACAATCGCGTAGGTTGGGTGGAATACTCCAGCACGGCTCAATTCCGTTGTCAGGCGATATCACCCGGATCCTTTATGCTCTAAGAAATCCAGGCGCGGCAGATGCGGAGAGGCTTCGAAATCGTGCGGTTACCTTAACGGATGCCTTGGGCAGCGAGATCGACCCAAGTAGGATCATCGAGGTACTCGCTAACTCGATCGCGCAGAGCATTGAGGTAGAGCTGCTAGTTCAGGAATTGTCAACTGATGAAGTTGAACGGGTAGACGAGCTGATACGTGAAAAGTACGGTAATGGCGATTGGACCCTGGCGCGGTGATTGACGCAGCAATGGACGCTTATTAGAATCACCCCACGTTTTAAGAAGAACTCATCAAAAGATTGATTATGACATAAAGGGGAGAAAGATGAAGCCGATAAAAGAGACAATATCAACCGATAGAGCTCCAGCAGCAATAGGTCCATACTCTCAGGCAATACGCCTGGGTGAACTACTGTTTACCTCTGGTCAAATACCAGTCGATGCAGAGACAGGCACGGTGGTTGCAGGAGACATATCTGACCAGACCAAGCAGGTGTTAAAGAACCTCGAAGCGGTGCTGCTTGAAGCAGGCGCGTCAATGGCATCAGTCCTCAAGACCACGGTTTTCCTCAGCAATATGGATGACTTTCAGGCTATGAACAAGGTTTACGGTGCTTTCTTTTCCAGCAATCCCCCGGCGCGATCCACGGTTCAGGTTGCCAGGCTTCCACTGGGAGTTAGTGTGGAGATAGAAGCAGTCGCCCTGATCGAGGAGTACAAGTAACAGCAAGTCCAAGACAACTTACCAACAAGACCTTCATTTATGAATTCACTCAAGAATCGACTTTATATATCGTACGCAGTACTAGCGGCAGCAGCGTTCTCTGTCGCCGTGATTGTGGTAATGGTCCTCTTTGCGCAGCTTTCGCTGCCAGATCGTCAGATCAATCAAGATCTGACATCCATATCAAAGTGGCTTGTTTTCCGACCAGTGCTGTCAGAGTACTTGCCGGACAACGCGCCCCACCTATTGGATCAAGCCGCGGCAGATCTTGCGGAAGCCCAGGATGTAAGAGTGATGCTGCTGCACAAAGACGGTCGGGTCATTGTGGATTCGGGCGACAATCTGATTGGATTCAATCTATTCGAATCCATGTCAGAGGTGAACAGAAGTAGCAATGCTTTTAACGGAAGCATTCGACCTCAAGGCACGATACAACGGTGGCTCCTGGTTGGACGGCAGATCGTTCATTCTGGAACACCGGACATTGAATGGATTGTGGTTGCACGTCAAGCTCATCATATCCCCTTGTTTCAGGTCTCTGACACGAATCTACTTGGTCCCATTCTAGTTGGCGGACTCGTAGGGCTTTTGGCAGCCTTGGTTGGGATCTTTACCATCTCCCGCAGTATCGCTAAACCTTTTGAAGAAACGGCAGCGGTGGTACATCCGTTTCTAGATCACGAACGACTAAAACAACTTGATGTCTCAAATCCAAGTGAGGCACGCGCAATCGTGGCAGCGCTTGAAACATTGTCTGATCGAGTTCAGGTATCCAATCTCACACGACGAGGATTTCTCTCCAATATCACCCGAGATCTTGGCAATCCTTTGACAGAGATAATAGATCGTTGTGACCATCTGCTTGCCCAAGATTCTGAGGATGAGGAGCTGGATGGATACGCAGTAGTCAATGACATTAGACAGGAGGCTGCCCGGATACAACGTACTTTCGATGGCCTAGTATTACTCTCCGAACTGGACCGCGGTGACGCCAACCTGCAGAATGAGACGATCGATCTGGGACCGTTGCTTGAGAACTGCGTCAACGAGATGTATCCACAAGCAGACTTTCAGCGAGTTTCAATCGACATGGACTATGACCCTGCCATGCCACTGCTGGTATCAGGCGATTATGATCGACTGATGCTCTTGTTCAACAATCTGATTAGTGAATCGATCAACAGCTCGAACGAAAACGAATCTATCGATGTAAGAGCAAGAGCAGACGGAGAACGACTAGTAGTCGTGGTTGGCAACAGCAGAGCCACTATATCTCCATCGCGCCTCAGTAACATTCTGGGTCGATTCTTCCAGGGTTCGAGTTCTGACATGGACCAACTCGACTCGGTTGAACTGGATCTGGTGGTAAGCGCTGCTTTGGTGAAGGCTCATGGCGGTACCATCCGTGCTGAAAGTGTAGCTGGATCTGGTGCCAACTTTACAGTTACACTTCCCTCAATTGACGAACAGTCTGAAGAGAAACCTCAATAATATATTAAGAGTTCTCAGAAGGATGGCGTTCCAAACAAGGGAATTGCCCAAGAGCCTTGCCACTTGGGATTAGTCGACGTACCCTCCCGAGTTGTGCTTGACACCTCTATAGGCAGTGCTATGATTTTGTTATGTATCTCGGCAAAAAACAGCCCCGCCGCAAAAAAGGCTCAAACCCTGTACGAGTTGTCATATTTCTTCTATTGATTGTGGCTGGGCTATATATCATAGCCGTGCGTCCCGATTCGATACAGAAACGGTTTCAGCCTACGCCCACTCCTACTCGATCAGCAGCGAGTCATATTGAGGAAGCGGAAAGCTTGTTGGCTGAGGGGAAAGTGACTGAAGCCATTGAAGCGTACGAAGACGCTCGAATTGCTGATCCGACAAACCTCGATATCTACATACCACTTGCTCGATTACTGATATTTAGCGCGCGTATTGATGAAGGCATGGACATGGCAGAGACAGCTCTGCTAATAGATCCAGACTATGCTCCAGCGCGCGCTATTCGCGCTATGGCTATGGATTGGAAAAGCTCTGAACTGGTTGACGAAGGTTTGGATGAGGAAGGTGAGGATTTGCTATTTGAGGCGTATGCCGAGATAAATCGAGCAATCGATGACGACCCAATCTTAGCAAGCTCCCACGCATTTCAAGCCGAGATTCTGTTTGATCTGGGCAACTTTGAACAGGCCGACAGTGCAATCAGTACAGCACTAGAGATCGATTCTGACAATCTCGACGCGCTTAGAGTTGCAGGCTACATGGATGAATTCCGGGGATACCGCGACTCTGCCATTGAGTACTATCTTCAGGCATTGGAGGTTGCTCCCAACTTACCCATGCTGCACCATGCTCTGGGGAGAACCTATATTGGAGCCGGTGAAGTTGATCTCGCACGACAAAGCCTAGAGACTGCCATTCGTCTGGACCCGAGCAACGCAGAATATTTGTATTTCATGGGTTATGCTTATCTCGCCATCGGTGAGCGAGAGTTGGCTACCGAGTATTTCAACCAGGCGCTCGAGATCAGAAGCGACTACCCTGCTGCGCACTGTAGGCTGGGGTTGATATATTACCAACAACGCAATTGGGAAGGGGCGGTACCTGAACTCGAACTAGGAGTTGAAGGATATGGCGACCGCGTTACCTACGGCAACTCATTCTGCTACTATACGTTGGGTTTGAGCTACTTTTATCTGGCACGTTGCGAAGATGCTTATCCTCTCTTCGACAAAGTGCTTGAGGTGATACCTGATAATGCTCCATCGCTGGATGGTATCAAGCTCTGCCGGGAAGCTGAAAGCAGCCCAGACCAATAATCGATAAAAAGCAAGCAATTACCTCAAAAGATCGATTTTCCCCTTGCCACAGCATAGTTGCTGTGGTACGATTCCCCCCGTCTTGGCACTCTAAGGCTTAGAGTGCCAGAATCGCTCCATATTTTATTGTTTGAGGAGGTACTCCAAAGATGTCAATAAACATCAAACCACTTGGTGACCGCGTAGTAGTAGAGCCCATCGAGCGTGAACAAACGACCGCTTCTGGCATTGTCCTACCGGAAACCGCAAAAGAAAAACCCCAAGAGGGCAAAGTGCTGGCGACAGGCCCCGGAAAGCGGGACGATGAGGGAAAACGCATCGCGATGGACGTGAGCGTCGAAGACAGCGTGCTGTTTGCCAAGTACGCAGGAACCGAGATCAAACTCGGTGATCGCAAACTTCTCATTCTCAAAGAATCTGACATTCTTGCCATTGTCGTCAAGTAACGATTGTATTTAGGAGGTATCCATAATCATGGCAAAGCAACTAGAGTTTAGCGAAGACGCACGTCGTAAACTGAAAGCCGGCATTGATATTCTGGCGCAATCAGTAGTCACTACCCTGGGACCAAAGGGTCGCAACGTGGCGTTGGATAAAAAGTGGGGCGCCCCCACTATTACCCATGACGGTGTAACCGTCGCCAAGGAGATCGAGTTGGAAGATCCCTTTGAAAACATGGGCGCTCAGCTTCTCAAAGAAGCTGCTACAAAGACCAACGATATCGCTGGTGACGGAACCACAACAGCCACTCTGCTGGCGCACACCATCGTCGATGAAGGTCTCAAGAACGTAACCGCAGGTATCAACCCCATGCTGCTAAAGCGCGGCCTGGAAAAGGGCACCACGGCATTGAGCCTTTCCCTCAGGGATATGGCTATCGACATCGAAACCAAGGATGAGATTGCTGCAGTGGCAGCTATTTCGGCTCAGGATATTGAAATTGGTGAGTTGATCGCCGATGTCATGCACAAGGTTGGTAAAGATGGTGTCATCACCGTCGAGGAAGCAAAGGGTCTAACCTTTGAAACCACCTACGTTGAAGGTATGCAGTTCGATCGTGGTTTCATTTCTCCATACTTTGTGACCGATCCAGAGGCAATGGAAGCTTCGATCGATGAGCCGTACGTACTCATCCACGACAAAAAGATCTCTGCTGCGACAGACATCGTTCCGGTGCTGGAAAAGCTAGTTCAAATCGGCAAACGTGAACTGGTGATCATCGCCGAAGATATTGACGGTGAAGCATTGGCTACACTCGTCCTCAACAAGCTTCGAGGTATGGTGAACGCCTTGGCAATCAAGGCACCAGGATTTGGCGATCGACGCAAGGCAATGCTGCAAGATATCGCCATTCTCACCGGTGGACAGGTCATCACTGAGGAGATGGGACGCAAGCTCGAATCTGTGACACTTGAAGACCTCGGCAAGGCTGACAAGATTGTCAGTACCAAGGATGACACAACCATCGTTGGCGGTGCTGGTGAAGAAGCCCAGATTCGAGGCCGCATTGAGCAAATCAAGATGGAAATCGATCGCTCCACCAGCGACTATGATCGCGAGAAGCTGCAAGAACGACTGGCCAAACTGGCTGGTGGCGTTGCAGTGATCGGTGTCGGAGCTGCAACAGAAGTGGAATTGAAGGAAAAGAAGCACCGCGTGGAAGACGCTCTTAGCGCTACACGTGCGGCAGTTGAAGAAGGAATCGTCCCTGGCGGTGGTGTTGCATTGATCAATGTTTTATCCTCCCTGGACGATGTCAAAGTAGTCAATCGCGAAGAGGAAATCGGTGTTGAGATTCTTCGAGCAGCTTTGGAAGAGCCGATTCGCAAGATTTCAGCCAACGCCGGCAAGGATGGAGCTGTGATCCTCGACTCAGTTCGACGAGCGCAGGCCGAGAAAGGCAACTCAAACATTGGCTACGACGTCATCACCGAAGAATACGTCGACATGGTGTCAGCCGGCATCATCGACCCCGCCAAGGTAACCCGCGGCGCGCTCGAGAATGCTGCCTCAATCGCAGCCATGATCTTGACTACCGAAGCTTTGATCACTGACATTCCTGAACCACCTGCTCCAGCAGCACCTCCCGCTCCTCCAGGCGGTGGAATGTACTAGAACCAATCGCTAATAGCGATGTTACGAGGGACGCAGAACTGCGTCCCTCGTTTTATTTTATGACCCTTTGCTGATAACATGGTGCCATGATAACTCTTGATCAAATCCGCGACCTGTACATCGATAACGACTCCTCACATAGTTTCGACCACGTACTAAGAGTAACATCCCTGGCTATTCGCATTGCGGAACAAGAAGGAGCGGACACAGAGATCGTACGCTTGGCTGCACTCTTGCACGACATCGCCGCTCAAAGCCACCGTGAAAATCATCAACTAGAAGGGTCCCTCCAAGCTAAACAGATATTAGCCAAAGGTGGGTACGACCCAAAGACGATCCAAGCGGTGCAGCATTGCATCGAGAGTCATCGCTTTCGAAAGCCGGAGAACAAGCCACAGACATTGGAAGCCAAATGCCTGTACGACGCCGACAAACTTGATGCTATCGGTGCAATAGGAGTTGCTCGCGTGTTCGCGTTCGGCGGTAAGCATAACCAGCCGTTGTGGGGGGAGGTGTCAAAATCCTATCTCGAGGGAAAAGATACTGGCGAGTCCCACTCTGCAAACCACGAATATCAGGTCAAGCTGAAAAAGATACGCGACAGGCTCCTGACTGACACTGGCAAACAGATCGCTGCTGATCGCCACAACTATATGACCAGCTTTGTCGAGCGTTTGAATCAAGAAATCAGCGGCGCTAAGTAAAGCCTAGCGTTTAACTCCCACCAAGATCAGACTTTCCGATTCTTCATCATATGGTGATTGGTCAAAGTCACCATATGTTTCCACCAGTTCGAGTCCAGCATCACTAAACATCCTTGATGCTTCTATGGGAAAAAGGTACCTCAGTGTCATGGGAATCACGCGGCGATGTGTCTCTCCATTTGCCAGGATCCAGTCGTAGATCCAGGTTACATAGTAAAGCTGTGATTCCATGTCAAGGCGTGTGCTAGAGAACTGCAGGAGGGTAGCTCCAACATCAGCCAACTCGAACTGACGCTCCAACACCATGCTGCCGTCATGTGTAGCATCAGTTATGGAAGTGGGTGAAGGCAAGTCGATGATTACACGTCCATCAGGCAGTAGATGTTGGTGGATATTCTTCAGCGCAATGATTTGATCGTTTCTCGAAGGCAGATGAAGGAATGTGTTAAAGGGTACCGTTACCAGAGAAAAGCTCTCATCGAAGCTAAAACTGGTCATAGTGCCCTGTTCGAGATGGACCTTGGAAGCATCCTCAAGATTAGCAACCTTGTCCGCTGCTAAATCCAGCATCTCCTGAGACGAATCCAGACCAATTATACGATGCCCTGCCTGGGCAATCGGTATTAGTGTGCGCCCGGTTCCACACCCCAGTTCAAGAATGCTGCCGCCGCTTTGTTCTGCCATGGAGCAGTAGAAATCGATATCCTGGGTATAGTCTTGATAGAGAATGTCATAAAGCTCAGCGAGTTGATCGTAGAGGACCATGGTTGCTCCAGTGATGACTAAGGAAGAGGATAGCATAGACTCGGAATGCGACCAATACTTGATGAATGCATAATTGCAGTGCAATTCGAGTTACTTTGATACCTATTCTTACCACTAACCGCTGACCTTGCCATGGTGTTTCCTCATGGTATAGTTTTCGCATGGGACGCACCACCAAGGTCCTTCGCCGCCGGCGGAAACACGGCAGCGGTTCAGGACATGTATTCCTCATCGGATTCCAGGTCATTGGCATTTTTGTGCTGGTTATCACCGCAATTGTCATCGGTGCAGCAGTCACAGGCGTGGTTGCGGCAGGAGGATTATATACCTACATCACCAAGGACCTGCCTGATCCAGCAAATATCGAGCTAGTTGAAACCGACACCGATACAGCGTTTCAGACCACCAAGCTCTACGACCGGACCGGACAAATAGTGTTGTATGAGGTGATCGACCCCTATGGCGGTGATCGTCAATGGGTGCATCTTGACGAGATTCCGCAGAGCTTGAT
>JBDLKB010000019.1:0-10317 GCA_039714055.1 Chloroflexota bacterium | reverse complement strand
ACCTATTCGAGGCACTGATTCGTGAGACCGGCTGGAATCTGATCTCCATTGGCTTTGAATCAGGCAGCGATCGCGTGCTGCGAATCTTGAACAAAGAGTGTACCGCTGAAGACAACTACTTTGCCATCGACCTGGTCAATCGTATTGGCAGCGTGATGGTCGCAGAAGGTAAAGAGCCGCCAATCTTTTGGTCGAACATAATGCTGGGAATTCCAGGAGAACAAAGAGAGGATGCCATTGAGACTATGCGCATGGTCAAGTCGATGGATCGTGTTCTGCCGTCGTTCTCATTCTATGCGCCATATCCTGGTTCAGCTCTCGGCTACCAGATCATAGCTGAAGGCAAGAGTTTGATGTCAAAAGAAAACTACCATAGATTCCCCGATGATGAGAAGGTGAAGGGGATCGACTATAACTTTTACCGCGACCTGCTTGCTGGCAAGTATGACAATGAAGTTGACAAGGGACTTGAAGCCAAGTACAGAGGAAAGCGGGACAACATGATATCGACGCTGGTAAAAGCATGAGCAGCTTCACCCATCCCCACTTTATGTACCTGTTCACCATGAAATCAGGAAAACTTAAGCTGGCGTACGGCCAGAATCCTCAAGATGCGCTGGAGATACTCGGTTTCCGTCTGACACCAGAGGAGATGTCGCAGATCATTCCAGAGAGTTGTCAGCGCATATCTGCCCGTGAGATAGATCGATACGCGGACTTGATTGGATAGTCCCAATCGGTATATCAATCCTCCGGAAGAACAAGATCCTTTTTGTCAAACGTCATAACCGCCAAGAGGAATATCAGGCTGGCGGCAAAAATCAACAGCGCCGGAGCAAGACCCTCCCACAAGGAATAGGCTTCAGAGCGTGCCACGCGGAACGAAGCAGAAATGGGCCAGACAAGTGCTTTTGCTATTCCCGCGATCCATCCGATTCTGTCAGGGTTGATCGAAAGCCTGCTCAGCCAGCGGGTAGAAGCCCCCAAGCTTCTTCCACCATCTACTCCATTAAGGTTGACGCCAACAAGAAGAAATCCCAGTGCAGCGTAAGCAGCAATTCTTGACCAACCATAGCGCACAAGTTCACTCAGATGAATACCAACTGTGGCACCAAAGACAACTAGACTGAACCATGCGGGAGCGATCTCGAACCATGCGCCCAGGGGAATAGGTTCATTCAAGCGCGTCAGGCTCAAGACAGTGACCACAAGCTCGAGAACAACACAGGTCACAATCACAACGATAAGAATCGCAGCTAAAAACATGGATCTGTTCGGCATACGTACCAGGATTTGATATGAACTGCTGCGATTGGTTCGGTCAGAGACAAGCCAGCCAAGAAGCATGGCATAGAGTCCGAAAAAGCCACCTACAAGGTGCACTACATAGTTCCGATCCACCCCACCAGTAACACTTAGGATAGCCACCAGTAGAAATGCAATTGCTCCTGCAACAACTATTCCTCCAGTCAGTGACCTGAAGAGGTCGGTGATGATAAGAGAGACAGTTGCTCTCAGGCGACTCATTCTTCTTCCTCCACCAGACCACCTGAAATGGCAGCAATATAGGTTTCTTCCAGCGAGACCCTTTTACGTTCCAACCTGGTGACATCAATACCTGCACTTATCAGAACCTGAATCACAGCGTTCTTGAGTGTAAGATCACCATCTGGCAAGTCGATCGAGTTGCCATCAAATCTAATGTCACCCGGAATTGCACTGATTTGATCTTGGACATCAGTCGCGAGATTGTCGAGGGTGAGAATGACTCGGGTCGATCCAGGTATCACCTCTTCCATCAAGCCTTTACGAATAATATGGCCCCGGCTAAGGATAGCAAGATGGGTGCAAACTTGGGTTACATCTGCCAGACGATGAGTGCTGAGTAAGATTGTGGAACCGTTGCGGTTTAACTGCAACAGTACATCCCTCATTGCAGCCTGCGCTCCTGGATCGAGCCCGGCAAACGGTTCATCGAGAATCAACAACTCAGGTCGATCCATTATTGCCTGCGCTAATGCCAAGCGCTGTAACATTCCTTTCGATCCACCTTGCATGCGACGGTGAGCAATTGAAGCCAGTCCAGTCATATCCAATGACTCGCGCACCTGACGTCCCAGGTCAATATCAGATATACCAGAAACGGTGCCCAGCAAACGGAGATACTCTGATATAGTAAATCTAGTTGGGAATCGCGGTCTCTCGGGTAGATAGCCGATTTCGTCGGGGATCAGACAGGAGATATCAATGGAGCCAGCATCCTGGGCGACAAGACCCACTAGCAACCTCAAGAGGGTGGATTTACCGGCTCCATTGGGACCAATGAGACCATAAATGGAGCCAGCAGGAATCTGTAGGTTGAGTTTATTCAGTGCGGCGATGTGCCCAAACCGCTTTGAAATATCGACAATATTGATCACAGCGTGTCAGTATATCCAAGGGCAAGCATGGCGTCAATGCAGATGAGGAAAGAACTAGTGATGCTCATTGGATTCAGTGTGGTAATCATATATAATGCGTTTTCTGTGTCTGAGAGCTAGCTGTGCCAAAGAGAGAATTCCGAGTAGAAGGAGAACACAAGTATAACCGCGCCGGACCTTTGCGGTGGATCATGTCGCATATGAAGCGCTACATGTATCTGCCCCTGGCAATTGTTCTGGCATCGATACTGGGTAATTACTTTTACAGCTACAGACAGATTCTCGTCGGACAGGCATTAGATGTGATCACCGGTCCCGGATGGGAGATCGGGCCGATTGTTGTGATCTCACTCGTTGCGGTCGGTACTGCAGTAGGTCAGGGTACGATGGGGTTGATACGCAACTACTCGTCAGATCTGTTAGCGCAACTAATCGAGAGGAATGCGCGCGAAGAACTATATATTAATTTACTGGGAAAGAGCCAATCATTTCATCAGCGCCAACGCATCGGCGATGTGATGGCACGCGCCACGAATGATGTGCGTCAGCTAAACTATATGTTCAGTCCTGGGGTGATGTTGATCGTTGACTCGATGATGAATATCGTGGTTCCAATATCGTTGATCTATCGCATCAACAGTCAATTGATCCTGGTACCCGTAGTTTTCATTGTTTTTCTTGCACTGACAGTTTGGGATTATAACCGACGCCTGAGCCCGGTAAGCATCGCTCAACGGGAGCAGTTTGGGGTGATGAATGCAAACCTGGCTGAAGCCATCGCGGGCATAGAGATCATCAAAGCCAATGCTCGAGAACGCAATCTGTGGCAGCGATTCTCGCGCGATGCTGGCAAATTCCGTGATTTAGCAGTGCGTCAGGGTGAGATACAGGCGATGTATATTCCAATGTTAGTGTTCTCCGCCGCCTGGGCTGCTGCCTTCCTTCACGGAGCTACATTATGGCAGAGAGATGTTCTGTCACTGGGTGAACTCGTCTCTTATATCGGATTGATGGGAGCTCTGCGCTTTCCGACTTTTATCTCGATCTTTTCATTCGATCTGGTTCAGCTTGGTGTAGCTTCCGCCCGACGTATCCTACGCATGCTCACCTATGAGACAGAACTCGATGAAAATGTCGATGGCGTTGCCAAGCGAATAGACGGGCAAGTGAGCATGAGGAAAGTATGGTTCAACTATCCGTCGGAGAATAACGGAAATAGCTCGGTGTTGAAAGACATTAGTTTCGATGTCTATCCTGGAGAAACGGTCGCCATCGTAGGTCAAACCGGATCGGGCAAGACAACCTTGACGCGTTTGATCAACAGAATATACGACACTGATGAGGGCAAAGTAGGCGTTGATGGAGTTGATGTTCGCGATTGGACTCTCGAGTCATTGCGGTCTCAAATTGGAATAATCGAACAAGACGTGTTTCTTTTCTCCGGGACAATCGCAGACAATATCGGATTTGGCTGCAGTGACGCAAGCCAAGAAGGCATCGAACAGGCTGCAGAAGAGGCACAAGCACTGCATTTCATCAACGAGCTTGCCGATGGGTTTGAGACAGTGATTGGCGAACGAGGGGTGAACTTGTCGGGCGGTCAACGTCAACGAATCGCTATTGCGCGTGCCTTTCTCACTGACCCCCAGATACTAATCCTGGATGACAGCACCAGCGCGATCGACAGCGCAACCGAGGACCGAATTCAGGAAGCAATGCGGCGTATTAGTCACGATCGCACCACATTCCTCATCACGCATCGGCTGAGTCAAATACGGTGGGCGGATCGGATCTTGGTGATGCGCCGTGGCGAACTGATTGATCAGGGAACTCATGACGAGTTGATGTCACGGAGCAGTGAGTATAGAAGCATATTCATCAGGCTAGAGTAACGAATAATGGGATTTGTTCTAGACGGTCTTGACACCGAATCATATGACCGCCAGTACGGCGATCGTGTGCTCCTGTCACGCATTGTGAATTACTTTGCGCCGCACAAAGGCACCATGATCCTGGTTGCGGTCATGATTGCGCTAAACTCCATTGCAGGTACTGGCGGACCAATCATTATCTCACGTGCGATAGATCTGATTGCAGAGAATCCCACCAGGACTGTTCTCTATTATATGGTGGCAGGAGTCTTTTTACTTGGCGCATCAGCGTGGGGATTTAACTTCATCCGTCAGCTCTTTAGTGCTCGAATTCTAGGCGACGTAGTACTGAAACTGCGCGAAGATGTTTATGAGTCAACTATTAATCATGAGCTTTCATTCTATTCCGAGCATTCCACAGGGAAGATCGTCAGTCGAGTCACATCGGACACACAGGACTTTTCCCAGGTAGTGTCACTTAGTTTGAACCTGATGAGCCAGATCGTGTTGGTCATTCTGCTATCGATTTGGCTTTTCTCCATCAATCCCATGCTCACCTTGGTGATGTGGAGCATGTCGCCAGTTGCGGTGGCAATTGCGTTGGGATTTAGAAAAATCGCGCGAAACGTAACCCGAAACGCCAGGAGAGTAACCGCCAAAATCAACTCGCAGATCCAAGAATCTATCAGCGGCATCACCATCGCCAAGAGCTTCCGGCAAGAAGACGAAATGTACAGCCGATTCTCACACATCAACAAGCAGTCTTTCAGAGTGGGTCTAAAGCGGGGTTTTACCATGGGTACCATTTTCCCGGTGATGGGGCTCTCATCCGGCTTGGGTATTGCTGTGTTGATATATGCGGGTGCTTTAGCCTCAAGAAGCGGAACAATGTCCAGCGGTGAATGGTTCCTGTTCATGCAGGGAGTAGGATTCTTCTGGTGGCCCATGATGGGTATTGCATCATTCTGGAGCCAGTTTCAAGATGGTCTGGCAGCAGCAGAGCGTGTGTTTGCCCTAATTGACATGGAACCCGAGGTCAGGCAGATTGACTCGAAGACCATGAAAAATGTCAAAGGTGCAATTGAATTTGATCGGGTCCAGTTCGGGTATAAAGAGGATGTTCTGGTGCTGCCCGAGTTAACCTTGTCAATCAAGCCCGCAGAGACAGTGGCACTGGTAGGACACACCGGCGCGGGCAAAACGAGTATCGCCCGTCTGGTATCACGATTCTATGAGTATCAAGAAGGCGAGTTGTTGATCGATGGAATGGATATTCGCGAAATCGAGTTGGCTTGGTACCGGAAGCACTTGGGAATAGTACCGCAGGAGCCGTTCCTGTTTTCTGACACAGTGATGGAGAATATACGCTTTGGACTACCCGGCGCGACAGATGAGATGGTGTGCCAAGCGGCGGAAAACATCAGCGGCGGCGATTGGCTGGCTGATCTACCAGAGGGTTTGGAGACCCAAGTAGGTGAACGCGGATCCAATCTATCTCAAGGCCAGCGGCAATTGGTGGCATTAGCTCGAGTGCTGCTCAAGAGCCCCGCCATCTTCATCCTGGATGAAGCAACTGCGAGTGTCGATCCATTCACAGAAGCACAGATACAGGATGGGTTGGAAACGATCATGTCGCAAAGAACAGCAATTGTTATCGCTCACCGGCTATCGACAATCAAGAACGCCGATCGTATATTGGTCATGAGAGATGGTCGTATCATTGAGGAAGGATCGCACGATCAGTTAATATCCGAAGATGGACATTACGCTGAACTGTACAACACCTATTACCGGCACCAATCGCTGGAGTTCATTGAGGCAAAACGCTGGCAACAAGAATTGGATGATGTAGCAACCGATTTTGTAGTTGGCAGTTAGGTTGCTGAGTGTAAACCCTATACTGTTCTACGATGGAGCCGAGATTCAATCCCCGAACGCTCTGGCCTGACTGCGTCGATCAGTGAACGATGAATTTACACGACGTAATGCCCATTTGGATATTCCGCGAAATATCGATCTCTTCTATCAACTAAAACGGTGACAATTCTTGAGCCTTTTTTCATCTTCTTTGCCATCTCAACCGCGGCATAGACATTCGCCCCTGAGGATATACCGCAGAATAACCCTTCCTCGCTGCATAGTCGGTTGGCCATGTTCCTGGCATCTTCACTTCTTACCATAATCTCATGATTCAATATGTTCTTTTCTAGAATATCTTCAATGAGAAATCTCATCTTCGGTAAGCCATAACTTTCCAAAAATCTATGAACTACACCGGATCGAATCCATTCAAACCTGGGATCATCTGCTGGCACCACCCCTGAAACCACTAAATCCGGATTTGACTCTCTTAAGGCCTCTGCCACACCCTGAATCGTTCCCCCTGTGCCAATCGAAGCAACCCATGCATCAACCTTTCCATCCATCTGTTCCAAAATTTCTTTCCCTGTTTGTTCTCGATGCTCTTTCGCATTGTCCACATTACACAATTGATTGGGCCACCAAATCAAGGGATCGCTCTTGCACAAGTCGTAGCACTGCTTCATTCTAATGGCAATAAAGGCAGCCGCCTTTTCCGCATTATTGAGTTCGTCAAGATTTCCTATTTGATCCTGCATATCAATTGGAATCACCTCGCATCCAAACAACCGTGCGATTCTAATCCGATCTGTAGGATCAAAATGGCCTGATAGCTGTGTAGGTATAAACAACTGAACTTTGTACCCCTTCACCGCGCCGACAAACGCCAATGCAGGCCCCGTGTTTCCAGTAGATTGCTCGATAATTGTTCCGCCAGGTTTCAATTCCCCATTTTTCTCAGCTTCTTCAATCATGCTAAGCGCCATTCGATCTTTGATGCTCCCACTGGGATTCAAGAATTCACACTTTACAAAAATGTCCACCTCAGGCGATTCAATCACCTTGGTCAGTTTTAGTAAAGGTGTGTTTCCTATTTGTCCAAGAATATTCATTTTGTCGTCCTCGGCAGGTTGTAATGTTAGTATAGATTTAAGGCTGAAGTCTAGCAACTCGTGATCTGTTAAGAACCTCTGTTTTTCTCTATCAAGTTGCCGATAAACAAAGGGTGTTGTAGAATGCCGGTACTGACCCATTGTGGCATACGGCGTGCCTTACAAGAGAGTTGCTCAATATCTGGGTTAACTCCTTACGAGGCCAGGGGTACTGGTGCTAGTTGGGTTATATCTCTTCCCTTTCGGGAGGAGTGCTTTTTGGCTGGCGCAAGACAGTTTGCGTGGTGACACTTGAAAGGAGGTTGTGTTATATATGTCCTGAAGGTGATCTTATCAATCAATTGATATCTTCGAAACAACATAGGAGGAAGAAACCGTGAAACGAATAACTCTTTCAGCATTGCTCGCCCTATTGATTCTGGTATCCATGGTGCTGGCTGCCTGTGGCACCACTGAAGAGTGCCCCGAGTGCCCTGAATGCCCAACTTGCCCGGAAGCTGGTGAATGCCCCGAGTGCCCTGAGGTGGGTGCAGCCGTTGGTACCGGCGTCATCTTTGATGCTGTCATGGCCCGCGGCAAAGTAGTCTGTGGCTCACGTACCGACCTGCTGGGATTCGGCTACCTCGACGAGAGTGGTAAGAACATTGGCTTTGATATCGACCTCTGTCGGGCTGTTGCTGTCGCCATGTTTAACGATCCTGAAGCAGTGGAATTCGTGTTCCTGACTGCAGCTGAGCGTGGTCCTGCCCTCCAAACTGGCGAGATCGACTTGTTGTCACGTAATGTGACCTGGACCTCCTCCCGCGACTCTCAGTGGGGCAACTTTACCACTGTCATGTTCTACGATGGGCAGGGCATGATGGTCCCCGTGGACACCGGCTTTACCCAAATAGAGGACCTGGATGGCGCCACGGTCTGCGTGACCACCGGCACCACCACCGAAAAGAACCTGGCTGACAACTTCCGGCAGCGCAACCTGGAATTTACGGCCGTGACCTTTGAAGACACATCAGCCGTCTACAGCGCTTACGTGGATGGCCGCTGTGACGCGACCACGAGCGACAAGTCCCAGTTAGCCGCCGTGCGAGAGGGCTTTGCCGATCCCTCTGCCCACTTTATCATGGATTTGACCATGTCCAAGGAGCCGCTTACACCGGCTGTTCCCACTGGCGATGACAAGTGGTTCGATGTGGTCAAGACCGTAATGTACCTCCTCATTAACGCCGAGGAGCTGGGCATCACTTCCCAGAACGTGGACGAGATGATGAACAGTGACAACGTCCCGGTCCGCCGCTTACTGGGTGTAGAGGGCAGCTTTGGCCAGGAAGATCTGGGCTTGGCCGTGGACTTTGGAGCCAACGTGATCCGCGCCGTGGGCAACTATGGCGAGGTCTACGACCGCTACATGGGACCGAACGGCGATGCTTTCGCCCTGCCACGCGGCCCCAACAAACTATGGACCGATGGTGGCCTGATATACGCACCGCCGCTCCGCTAATTTCATTTCGTTGTAAGGGAGGGCAGTCCAGACCAATCCTGGCCTGCGCTGCCCTCCACTGACTATAGTTCCAGTTTTCCGCCGGTGGAATGGGTCGACCGTTCCACCAGGCGATGCGTGCAAAACCAGTCCGTTACCTAGATCACAAGGTTAACATAATGAGCCAATCATCGCTCGTATCCCGTCTGCTATCCCGGCGCGGGGTACCTCTCTGGCGCGATGTCGTCGTCCTTCAGTGGGCGGCGCAGATCGTTTCTGCGGTGCTGGTCTTTGGCTTCCTGGCTTTTTTCTTCAGCAACGTGATGCAAGCCGCCGAGGCCCGGGGCTTGAGCCTGGGCTTTGACTTCCTGGACCAAGCATCTGGCTTTCCCTTGGGAGAGTCCATGATCGAGTACAACCCGGCCCGCACCTTTGGCTACGCCTTTCTGGTCGGGATCCTCAACACGCTCAAGGTTGCCCTTATCGGCATCGTCTTTGCCACTCTCCTGGGCATCGCCGCCGCCCTGGCCCGGCTGTCCTCGAACTGGCTCGTCAGCAAGATTGCCAGTGTCTACATCGAGATCATTCGCAATGTTCCCCTCCTCGTACAGCTCTTCTTCTGGTATTTCGCCGTGTTCCAACAGCTACCAGCCGTCAAGGATAGCATAGAGATATCCGGTCCCATCTACATTAGCCAACGCGGCTTGTACATGGTCTGGGCCGAACCGACTTCCACCTTTGGATACTGGATGATCTTTGTTACTGCCGGCATTGTTCTCTCGGGGATGCTGAACCTTTTCCTCACAAGATACCAGATCCGGACAGGCCACACCACCTACTCGGTCACCACAGCCCTGATCGTGCTCATCGCACTACCGGTCGCTGGCTGGTTCCTGGTCGGCGCCAGCCCCCTAGCCAAGACTGTACCGGTGCTGGCCAAGTTTAATTATGTCGGCGGGTTGAGACTCACGCCCGAGTTCGCCTCCCTGCTGATCGGTTTGGTGGTCTACACTGGGGCCTTTATCGCCGAGGTCGTCCGGGCGGGCATCCTTGCTGTCAATAAGGGGCAATTCGAGGCAGCTCGTGCTGTCGGCCTCAACCAGATGCAGGTGTTGCGCCTAGTGGTCTTTCCCCAAGCTCTGCGGGTCATCATCCCCCCGCTGATTAGTCAATACTTGAACCTGACCAAGAACTCGAGCCTGGCCATCCTCATCGGCTATCCCGACCTCTTTTTTGTAGGCCGGACCATCATCAACCAAGCAGGACGAGCGGTGCCGGTCTTTCTTCTGATCATGGCCTGTTATCTCTTTACGAGCCTGACCACCTCGATCATCATGAACATATATAACCGTCGCGTGCGGTTGGTGGAACGATAGCCGTGACTGTTTCAACAAAGATCGATTCCCGTCCTCCCGCTGCCATAGGTCCGGTCCAGTGGTTGAAAGAAAACCTCTTCAGTTCGTGGACCAATTCCCTGCTGACCGTCATTTCCCTCGCCGTCGTCGTCCTGGCTATTCGCGCCATGATTTCCTGGGTTGTATACACCGCCGACTGGACGCCTATCGCTAGAAGTCTCA
>JBDLKB010000018.1:0-10472 GCA_039714055.1 Chloroflexota bacterium | reverse complement strand
TAGCGAAGCGATATGCGAAAGAGATTGTCACCTGGTTGAACCACATAGGTTCGCAGTTGCGCAGTTGGCTGCTTTTCAGAAACTGGCTGCTCTGCCACTTCTTCTACAGGCTCAGATGTAGTCTCTGGCTCACTGTCAGGGGGAGACTCTTTGCCTGCGTCAGCCAGATCGGCCTGTGGAGTTGGAGTTGCTTCACCGGTTTGACTAGGCGACTCCACAGTGGCAACGGCTGCCTCGGTGGGTTCTTCACTCGGAACAGTGGTCGGGGACACAATCTCAGTGGGAACTGCCGTCGGTTCAGGAGTAATTGTCGGCGCCGTTGTGGGCTCGGGTGTTACTGTCGGCACACTCGTGGCAATTGTGATCACGTCAGCCTGCGCTACCAAGTAATAACCTCTGGTTGCAGCAGGAGTGTCTTCAATGCGCTGCACTTTAGGCGCGGGCGAAAAGAGATTGGGCAACAACAGCGCCAATGTAGCAGCAACCAACCAGATGAATCCCAGCAGGGCGAGAAATCGAGTGTATTCAGCTTTCTTATCTGCAGGCTGCGCCATCGCCGCTCCAAACTAGATTGGACGCAATGATATCATAGTAGATGTGGTCCCACCACGAGTCAATAGTACCATCGAATGGCTGATCAGAATCATTTGACGCCTCAGAGTGGTTATGCTATGATATCGTCCGCTTGCGCCCTGAGGGCGCTCTACTATATAGTGAAGGCGAGATAAAGAGATAAAAGCATCAGATTATCGTATCAACGAGCAGATTCGTGATCCATTCGTCAGGTTGATTGACGCTTCGGGAAATCATGTGGGCACTGTACCCATTTCCGACGCCATCAAGTCAGCACGAGAGGCACAGCTCGACTTGGTCGAGATTTCTCCAAACGCCGATCCTCCCGTTGTCAGGGTAATGGACCATGGCAAGTTCTTGTATGAGCGAGCTAAAAAGGCACGGGAAGCGAAGCGGGCACAGAAGCAAATCGAGGTCAAGGAGATCAGGCTGCGGCCCAAGACTACCGATCACCATCGTTCGTTCAAGGTACGCGACGCTCATCGCTGGCTTACCAGCGGAAAGAAGGTCAAGGTGCGAATCCGCTTCCGAGGTAGAGAGATTACCTACCCGGAGATCGCCATGGAGACTCTACGCGAGGTAGCAGAAGAGTTGTCTGATGTCGCAGACGTGGAGCAAGCGCCGAATATGGACGGCAGAACAATGCTGATGGTGCTGGCTCCCAAGTGATATCGGGATTGCTGTTCTAGCTGTGAAAGTAACAGGCCCTCGCGGGCTTGTTTCATGTAAGGAAGGCTACGATGGCCAAAACAAAAAAGTACAAGATCAAGACATATAAGGCAGCCGCAAAACGCTTTCGCGTCACTGGAAGTGGCAAGCTGGTTCGAACCAAGGGTGGAAAGAGCCACCTTCGTCGTCGGAAATCAGCCCGTACGAAGGCCAAGTTCTCAAAAATGCTCGAGGTAAAGAGTCGGGGCGACAAGAAGCGCGTCCACCGTCTTGCTCCATATCTAAAGAAATACAAGGCCAATCCACCTAAATAGACTTATTGACTCCGCTGCCCGGCCTGACATAAGGTACAGCGTCCGGGCTCGATAAATGCGAGGAGAGAAAAATGCGCGTCAAAAGCGGGACGGTTACACGCCGTCGTCACAAAAAAATCATCAAAGCAACAAAAGGTCAATACGGCACTCGTGGGCGACTATTTCGCCGCTCGAATGAAGCGTGGCTAAAGTCAAGTTGGTACGCCTATCGCGACCGTCGCAATCGGCGCCGCGACCTACGACGGTTGTGGATCGCTCGGATCAACGCCGCTTCCCGACAGAACGGTTTAACCTACAGCCGCTTCATTTACGGACTGAAACAGGCAAATATAAAGCTTGACCGCAAGGTGCTGGCAGATATTGCCGTCCGTGACCCCAATACCTTCTCGACAATAGTCGAGCAAGTCAAATCGGCTCTATAAGCCGGATGATGATCTTCAACGGGAGGCAGTGCCTCCCGTTTCTTTTTCCATGATAAGCAGCGAAACCAATCCTCGCGTCAGAAGGATCAGACGTCTGCAAAGCAGCCGTCGAGTACGGCTCAATGACGCTCGATTCGTGGTCGAAGGACCTCGTCTGCTGGTTGAGGGATTGTCTGCTGGTTATATACCTGAGCTGCTGTTCTTTACCGAGGAATGGGCAGCAGATTCGGATAACCAAGCATTACTGAACCAAGAGGATCTGGAGGGAGTTCAATCCTTTCAGGTGACAGCTAAAGTCATGGAACTGTGCTCAGATACCGAAACCCCACAGGGAGTTCTCGCAGTATTCCCTCTCCCAATAGTCCCGCCCACTGATGAGCCATCTCTGATGTTGATACTTGATGGCATCGCAACACCTGGAAACGCAGGAACTTTGTTGCGCTCAGCAGCAGCAGCAAGGGTCGATCTTGTCCTGTTCGCACCAGGCACAGTTGATCCATTCAATCCCAAAGTGGTACGCGGGGGTATGGGAGCGCACTTTCGCTTACCGATACAGCGCGCGACCTGGCATCGAATCGAAGCCATGGTCATGAGCACGCAGTGCTGGTTGGCGGAAGCTGAGGTGGGTAAATCTTGCTATCAGGTGGATTGGAATAAACCGACAACTCTGATCATTGGCGGTGAAACCAAAGGCTTGAGTTATAACGCCCGATCACTAACATCAGACTCGGTACACATTCCAATGCCAGGGGGCAGTGAATCTCTCAACGCTGCAGTTGCGGGAAGCGTGATCCTCTTTGAGATTGTGCACCAGCGAGCGCAAGGCTGAACCTGGTTACGGTTTGCACTCTATCTCGAGTGTTGCCCCTTCCTCACTCCTAGTGAAAAGGAATCTTCGCATGCAGATGGGACAGCGCGAGCTGTGCTCAAGCACCTCCTCTCCCATGTTCCATCCGTAGAGAGACAAGAGGACATCACGGACTGTATGATCCCAGTCGACAGCGAGCCAGTTCGTATCGACATCTGCCACGGCTGCAATGAAATCCGGAGCATCAATAGTCGATGTGAGGACTGCTAGAAAATGACCGCATAAAGGACATGGCGAGAAGTAGTTGGTCAAACTGGTCTGGTTGGTAGTACTCATACTGGGCTCTGTATTAGACGGCTATTCAAGATCTCGTTTACGTAGACGGTACATTATCTCCTCAGTTAGGCGCCGGTTAGTAACACTAAGGTCAGCAAGGATCCCCAATATCAAGATCAGGACACCAATAACCGAGGCAATTCCACCCACAAACATAGATTGCAAGTGTCGTCCAATCCCACTTTCTCCCGTCAAATATAGCCAGGCAAATCGCAATAGCAGACCGGCTCCAACGAAAAGGAAAGGTAGACTGAGATAGAAGAATGTTTTCAATGGTTCATAAAAAGCATACAGGCGAAGGATGGTTGACGCTGAACGCTTGATGTACCCCCAATTGGATCTGATCAACCGCGAGTCGCGAGCTACAGGGTTCACTTTAATGGGGATTGAAATCACTGTCAGTCCCTTTTTGCCCGCTTGAATTATGGTTTCCAAGGTATAGGTATAGTCAGTAAAGATGTTTAGCTGCAAAGCAGCATCACGGGAGAAAGCTCTGAATCCACTGGGGGCATCAGGAACCTGGGTGCTGCTGGCAGCACGCACCACTCTACTTCCAAGGCTTTGCAGTATTCTTTTTGAGGGAGTGAATTCCTCAATCTGGTCAGTTTGACGGTCACCGATAACTATATCTGCGTTACCATCCAATATGGGTGCAATGAGATCAGTAATTAGTGATCCTGGGTATTGATTGTCACCGTCGGTATTGACAATGATGTCAGCTCCTACTGAAAGACAGGCATCCATACCAGTACGAAACGAGCGAGCTAAACCTCGATTGACATTGTGCTGCACAATGTGATCAACCCCAAGCTCCTGTGCTACACGCACCGTACCATCACTGCTACCATCGTCAACCACAAGCGTTTCAATAGAATCGATCCCATCAATATTTGATGGAATGTCAGCCAGCACTAGTGGCAGTGTATCTTCTTCATTAAAGCACGGAATCTGAATCAATAACTTCATCTGTGGTTCTCGTCAGTGCTCGATTGACATCATTCTGGTTGTTACCTATACTTTGCACTCGAACCTCATAATCAGATCGAGCCCACAAGTGAGTATATCAAGGCGACACCCCCTATACAAGGAGTACCTAAGAAACGCAATCCTCGATACCGCAGAGCAGTTGTTCATCGAAAGCGGTTCATATGAAGCAGTATCCATGCGCAAGATTGCTAGTGAGATTGGATACTCTGCTACCACTATCTACCTGTACTTTGAAAACAAGGAAGACCTGTTCCAGGCACTGCTGCGTGAAACATTTCGCAGTCTGAGCCGGTCGGTGGCGATGGCCGTGACTCAGAAAGACCCAGTAATCGCTTTATATCAAGCTATGAAATCGATTATCCTATTCAGTCTGGAACATCCCCAGCATTACCGTCTTTTGTTCCATACTCAACCGGCGCTAGGTCACTTGCCATCAGACCAACGAGTCGACCAAGAGGCATTCAATCTCCTAAGGCATCAAGCGCAGCTCTGTTTACGTCAGAGGCGGATAAGAGACGTTGAAATCGAGGTGCTGGCGCACGGAGCATGGTCAGTGGTACACGGTTTGATCTCGACCCTTTTAGATGACCCTACTATCGAGACAGAATCAGTAATCGACCATGTGTTAGGAAGCTACATGGCAGGCTTGATGCCTGACAGCCCGGCAACAGTGTAGGACTGGCGAGAAAAATCAACTGGAACAAGATGCCACTGTAAAGACCATAGGGCGGCTTCCAGTGGTGCTCCGCAGGTATTTACTTACCGAACGCGAAACATTCTGTTCGATCTGTTCCTCATCGCCCACGTGGCTTTGCTTCACCGCTTCAACCGCTGCTTTCTGAATTCCATCGAAAAGCCAGGGAGCCTCATCAGATGATGCGATACCCCGAGTTATAAGGTCGGCATCACCCACCATACGTCCCTTGGAATCCAAATGAATCACAGCAACTATGAATCCCTCTCTCGACAGTGTCCGTCTCTCTCTTAACACTGATGGACCAATATCCCCAACAATCGCACCATCGACATAGACATAGGTTCCGGGGACCCTCCCTCTGACCTTCACGCTGTCAGCGTCGAACTCGAGAATATGACCATTCTCCACTACAACGATGTTATCTGGTTCAATGCCCAACTCCTGAGCTAGTTCACCATGCAAAGTCAGGTGACGAAGTTCTCCATGGATAGGAACCAGGAATTTAGGTCGCAATAGATTGATCAGCAGTTTCTGTTCTTCACGACTGGCATGACCAGAGACATGCACTGGAGCAATGGCATCATAAATTACATGCGCTCCACGTTGGAATAGATAATTGATTGTCTGGTATACCATTTCCTCATTGCCAGGGATTGGATGTGCCGAAATCACCACCGTGTCGTCTTTTTCAATTGAGAGTGACCGGTGACGATTGAGAGCAAGGCGACCAAGCCCAGCCATTGGCTCTCCTTGAGTGCCCGTGGTCATGATCACCACTTGTTCTGGCGGCATCTTGTTGGCATCAGCCACGGTGATGCGCATAGATCCCGGATAATCCAAGTAACCAAGCTGGCGCGCGATGTTGGTGTTGTCAACCATTGACCGACCCGCTACAGCCACTTTCCTTCCATGCCGTTGCGCTGCCAGGATCACCTGCTGAATGCGGGAGATCAAGGAAGCAAAGGACGCCACGATCACCCTGCCGGGCGAATCCCGCATTACCTGATCAAATGCTCCATCGATGACAGCTTCAGATGGTGTCCACCCCGGTTTATCCGAGTTGGTGCTGTCAGCCAGCAGCACAAGCACGCCCTGATTGGCAAATTCGGCTAGCTTGGCAAAGTCAGGTGGACGACCATCGACAGGGGTGTGATCAAACTTGTAGTCGCCTGAATGCACCACCAAACCAACAGGCGTGTAAATACCCAAACCAACCCCATCGGGAATAGAGTGACACACACGGAAGGGATCAATACGAAATGGTCCCAACTTGAACTGCTGCCGAGGACGCATGGTGATCAACTTGCTGGCTTGCTTACCTCTCCTCTGCAGCCTGGACTTGACCAAGCCCTGAGTGAGAAGGGTAGCATAAATGGGAACATCGAATTCTTCTACAAGATGACCAAGAGCGCCGATGTGATCTTCGTGACCGTGGGTAATCACAATACCCTTGATCGAATCCTTTTTGTCAAGCAGGTATTGCCAATCGGGCAGGATAAAGTCCACCCCGTGCATATCGCTCCTGGGGAACATAATACCGGCGTCGATGATAATTATCGAGTTACCATACTCGATCACCGTCATATTCTTCCCGATCTCCCCCAGACCACCAAGCGGTATTATTCTCAGTTTAGGCATTGTTGTCTCCGTGAAGGCATACTTGAATCATACCATGCTTTGTGCCGCATTCGTAGCATTGGTACGACCCCTTGTTAGATATATAATTGCCTCACTATGGGTCAAGACCTGAATCCAGCCACTGACGATGTGGATATTCCAGCGAATGAAGTGGTAGACGAACTCGAGGAAATTGCAGAGGAAGAACTGGCAGGGGATGTTCCTGATCATCCTCAAGAAAACACTGATCGCACTGGATGCATAACACGTGTGCTTGCAGTTGCAGTGGTAATGTGCGTCTTGATCGCCGTTTATGCCTTGGTGGTTCGCAGCGCCATAAAGAGCGGTAGAGAAAAGGGCGAAGAATGGGCACAGGCCACACTCGCGGCTGAGATAGAAAAACAAGTTACCTTAGCCGCAACTGATCTTGAGCAAGGTCGGAGAGAGTTGGCTGCTCGACGTCTCTCGTTTGTGTTGACCAAGACACCAGAATATCCGAACCTTGCGCCCACTATGAAGGCGGCGCAAGCTACCAACACACCTACACCCACGGCTACCCCGGTTCCCAGCCCAACCCCCACTCCACCGCAAGATCCAGAGCAAGTATATTCTTTAGCAGAGGAAACATTCGGCAACAGTGAGTGGATCACCAGTATTGAAACTTTGTTGAATCTCCAGACCTCACATCCAGAATATAACCCCGACCAGGTTCAGTACCTTTTGTACCATGCTTACATCAACCATGGAATGGATATGTTAGAAGAGGATCGACTAGAGGAAGGCTTGTTCTATCTGGATGAAGCATCCACCTTCTGGGCGCTTCCAGAGGAAGTGGTAGCCGAACAAGAAAGAACCATTCGCTATATGCGCGCTATGAGCTATTGGGGAGTCGATTGGGAGCGTGTCATTGCAGAATTCGAAATACTGACCTATGGCACCATTGCCTATCGCGATGTATTTGTGAGGTTGATTGAAGCCCACGTCGAGTACGGCGACGATCTTATTGCTATAGAGAGCTGGTGTGAGGCAGAGGAGCAATATGCGGAAGCAGTACGGCTCAAATACGATGCTGCCATCGAGGAAAAGCGACTCGATGCGGCACGTAGTTGCCAGTTGGTAACTCCTACTCCCATTTCCGGTTTACCTGGTGGAGACCATCCCGTAGGTCCTATCGCCGGATTATCAGTGGGTAAGATAGCATACACTGTATTCAATACGACAAATGGACTGTACGATCTGATGGTGGTGGATGCATTAGCTCCCAGCCCGGTCCGCTATTACAGCCACGTGGGTCAACCCGCCTGGCGATGGAATGGAACGGCTGTGATCTTTAAATCCTGGGCGGAGGACGGTCTGCTAACCATGCCTGCTGACGGTGGCAGCGCTGAATATGTTCTGGATTATGCTGCTTCTTACCCCACATTTTCTCCTGATGGGTCGCGATTTGCCTTTACCACCAAACAATACTCAGAAGAGTGGGAAATCTATACCATGCAGGTCGATGGTAGCGGATATCCTCAATACTTGGCGAAGGGAAACTATCCAGTATGGGGACCCACTGGATACGTTGCATTCTCGGGCTGTGATTTCTCTGGCACCAAGTGCGGAATCATGATTGACAATCCAGATGATGGCGAGTCGGCACGCCAGCTAACCTCAAGTTTGCTCGATATACCCCACTCCTGGTCGTTGGATGGTAACAACATCGCCTATATGTCCATGTACGATGGCGATTGGGATGTCTACAACGTACACATGAGCGGCGCCGTCTCTCTATTGACTAACAGCCCCGCTGTAGATGCTCTTCCAGCCTGGGCACCGGATGGCAGTGGATTAGCCTTTCTCTCCGATCGCGATGGTCGTTGGGGTATCTATATCATGAGCCCAGACGGAAGCTCACAACGAAAGGTCATTGACCTGGGCGAGCAGCACCACAATTGGACCTCCGAGCGTCTTTCCTGGGGACCTTAGGCAGCTGTCTTTAGTACAGGGATCAATACATCACATAGCGCATCAATGGTAGCGATATGCGGCAGGTTTAGTTGCTGAGCTATCTTTGCAGCTAAAGGGGCATTCAGCTGTGAACGCTGCATGATTTGATCGGCGGCAAAAACGGCAGCGGGAGCCCCATCGCCTACTACCTTGCCGCTCTCCAACACCACAACACGATCTGCCATAGCTGCCACTTCCATGTCATGGGTAACCAGCACAGTCGTTTTTCCCTGTCGCTGCAATGATTGGCACCATTCAAGGGTTGTTTTCATTCCGTTCCGGTCCAACCCTACAGTTGGTTCGTCCAGGACCAAAAGATCCTGATCCATTACCGCAAGCGACGCCAGGGTCACTCGTCGCTGTTGAGCGTAGCTGAGGACAGATGGCGGTGAATCAGCGACATCCTGCAGATCGAACTGTGTCAAGGCGTTTTCTACTCGCTGACTGATTCGATCAAGCCCAAGATTTCTGGGACCAAATTCCAATTCCGAGCGCACGCTTTCAGCAAATATCTGGCGCTCAGGTTGTTGGAATAGAAAACCAACCTGCCTAGCCAGCTCTGGCACTCGACGATCAACAATGTCATCTCCGTTAATCCGAATGCAGCCCGCAGATGGACGCAACAACCCAATGATGTGCTTTACCAATGTTGTCTTGCCTGAGCCGTTTGATCCCACCAAGGCGAGGAATTGTCCACGTGGCACGACCAGGCTGGTGTCATGAAGCACCAGTGGGCCATCCGCATACTGATATCTCACTTGGTCTATTTCCAAAATGGGATCGTCACCATAGTGTGTTTCTGTATCCCGTGTTTCAGGTTCCAACCCACGTGTTGGGATTTTCAAGTCCTGCAGCGATTGGATCAGAGCATTGCTATCAGCAATAGGAGTCGGCAGATAGTCTTTCAAGTTGTGAACGATTCGGTTCATCTGTGGGGGTTGCACCTCGTTGTCTACCATCCGAGGTACCTGAGTAAACATGACCGCTGGCTCACCTTCCATTGCTGCTTTGCCTTCAGATAATACGATCAGTCGATCCGCCAGTGTAAGCACGGTTTCAGCATCGCTCTCTGTGAGCAAGATCGCAGCGCCAGTTTCTTGCTTCAGATTATCTAGTGCCGTGGCTACCTCAAGTTTACCGGCGGGATCAAGCCCCCCTATAGGCTCGTCGAGGATAATCAGTTCTGGTTTGATCGCCAAGGCTACGGCAAGAGCCAGACGTCGCTGCTGCCCACCACTCAGCGCATAGGGAGCGCGGTCAAGATCTACATCCAAACCAACTACATCAAGAGACCACCTGATCCTATCGATGATCTCTTCACGAGGAGTTCCAATTGCTTCCAGGGTCCAGGCGATCTCATTTTCAACCGTAGCGTTGAATAACTGATGTTCAATTTCCTGGAATGTGGCACCGATGCGACCGGCAAGAATCTCAGGTTTGAGCTTGGCGACGTCATGTCCCAATACAACCAGCGATCCAGATTGATGGTGTTCGCCCAAGCGTGATAGAAGACCATTAGCAATGTGACACAGGGTAGTTTTGCCGGTGCCGCTTGCTCCCATAACACCCAGGCATTCCCCCGGTGTTAAATGGAGGTCAAGGTTCTGAAATAAGGGAATGGTCGATTGTTTATCCCAGCTTGCGTAGGCAAAGTAAAAACCACTAGCTTGAAGCACAAGCTCATGTGAGTTCATAATTTGGATATCTGTGGATATGCCTTCTTTATGGCTAAATAAAGCAAGATGCCTAACAGGCTGCCGATTGCGGCTTGAGCAGTGTTGAATCCCACCTCACTGACTGCCCCACCAACACCAACCAAGATGATGCCACCCAAAAAGTATCCCACCACCACAACCACAACACTTGCTGCGCCAATGATGTACCAAAGGCGCTGCGCAAGTGCTTTGAGCGAATCCATTTGAGCCAACTTGCCTACGAGGTAACCTTGAACTCCATGTACAAGAAACGAGATTGCTGCCCACTGGAAATACCCACCAGCGAGATCAGCCGCAGCAGTGCCCACCCCGGCAGCAATCGCTCCCACAATCGGGCCATAA
>JBDLKB010000017.1:0-11300 GCA_039714055.1 Chloroflexota bacterium | reverse complement strand
AGGGTGGCGGCATGCAACATAAAAAACATAACGGCGATGTGATCAACCTGATCGGCTGCGTCACTGGCGCATTTGTAGCAGCTCTTGGTTATTTGTGTTTTGTTTGAAACCTATGGTCGTTCAATTAGGTAAGCCGTGTTGTTTCCTCTTTGCAGCTTATACCCAATGTTTCCAGTTCGTCCAGAACAGGGTGGTATATCTCTGGAAGCACTGGCACCATCACGCCTCGACTCTTTATCTTGTTCTGGGCGATTAACTTGATGGCAATGGCAGCAGGCAAACTAACCGTCCGAGCCATGGCTGAATCCCCATTTGGTATGCCATAGTCCACCAAAGTCGAAGTGATACGTTCTGTGCGGTTGGGATACTCGGCGTAAAAGACATCGTACAGCACAATCATGTCCCGTTCACCCGGCGCATATTCCATCATCTCCAGCATGCGTGCCACCAGAACATCCATGTATGATTTACATCCCTCTGGGACAGGAATTTGGTCAAAGAATCCAAGCCATGCCAGGTTCTTTATCGCCTGGGAGTCTGGCGCTGTATTGAGCTTGGCGGCAGTTCTTGTTAGGAGATCGCCATCCCCTTCGTCCACTAACGATTCGGTGACATCGCATAGGTTCTTTTCTTTGACGCCCTCGATTTCAGAGTCGCTCAACATGCCCAGGTCAACCAAGGCTTTGATAGTCTCGCACCACCCGGGGTAGCGCAGAGTGCCGCGAAACATGGTTGTTGTTGGATTGATCCCGTATATATCAGTGTACGGCATAGAGTCGCGGTTTGGGTAGCCTTCAAAACGTCCTACCTCAGGAATATCTACTGGCCAATAGTTGTCGAAAAGCGTACCGTCTGGAACATTTACTTCCTCTTCATCCCACAGGTAATGCGCTGGATTTTTTCCTGCCATGATCACTCCGCGCGGGCTCCAGGAGAATTTGTAACCCAGTGGGTTGGTGTTCGCTTCTGGTGCAGGCAACCCTCCGCAATAGGACATAAAGGTGGTGATCTCACCTCCATTACACTGCACCTCATCGATCACGCGCATAGCAGACATATGATCGATTCCTGGATCAAGTCCGATCTCATTCAAGAATATGAGATCAGCGTTACGTGCCGCGTCGTCAAGTGCCAGCATCTCGGGCTTGGTGTATGACGTTGTTACCAAATGCTTCTTGTGTTTCAGGCACTGGTGTGCCACTTCGAGGTGGAAGACATAAGGTAGAAGGCTGACCACAAGATCGTGTGTGCTCACCACATCAGAAAGGCTTTGCTCGTCATGAACATTGATGGCGCGAGCGTTACCCCGCGGATGATCGCCCACAAGCGCTTCTGCCTTACTCACGGTGCGGCTCGCGACAGTGACCTGAAAGTCAGGGAGGTCAAGAAGATACCTGACCATTGGGCCAGAGACCAGCCCAGCTCCGAGGATCAATACCTTGTACATTCACTTCTCCTTGATGTTTATCGTTACGTTGTTCCGTAATTACAGGTAGTCATGCAAATACAGATAATCGTTTGTCAGCTTACCTTGATGAAGAATGACAGCACGTTTAATTGCGCCAGGTAGCTTCAGATTCTCAAACGATTGCAAATAATCCGCTGACGCAATCGCGGGAATGTAGGGGTGCAGGGCTTGGCTGAATTCCGCCGAAGACTCTGCCGGAAGTTCACATGGCAAGTTGTCGACTGCCATGATAACTGGTCCGTCTCCGACAACACCTGATGGTGCAGTATCTGTAAGTGGATCGTATACATATACTGGATCATCTGGTTCTGTAGCTCGAACCGTTGCCTCAATTCCCCCCTCAATGTCGCAGCTTATGTCACCGATCACTTTGAGTTTGACATCGCTGCTCGACGAGTACATTTGGTGTAATGTCTTTTTGGTTATCAATCTTGGGCTCTTTGGCGTCCAGTAGATGGCGTTTATCAACATTGACAGGTGACGCAAATATCGATCAAACTGCGATTCGTACCTTTCCGGAAAGTTAAAGAAATCATGCAGATCAAATGTCTGATCAGCGGATTTAGGTCTTACCGTATGTTTCTCATGAAATACCACCTTGTACAACTGGTGTGATTTACCTTGAGGCAGATGCTCCAGTTCCTCTGGAGAGATCTCGATAGGAGCAAGCACATCATAAATTTCTTGAGCGCCTTTGCTTACGTTGCCATATCCAGCGAAACCACAGACAAATGGAGTAAGTGATTCGTCCAGACCATACAGAGCGATTTCTTCTCCGATTTGACGGACATGCGCTTTTGCTTCATCCGAACTGTAGTACTGGTGAGCAGGTTTAACAGACGCAAAAGGTGTATCAAGCCCTTCCCATTTGAGCCGTTGTCCCAACGCCCACAGTGAGTCGATCATACCCGCAACCCCGGCGTGCCGTCCGAAAAAGATCAATCGTCTTCCTGCAGCGTCAGTGATCTTTTCATAATCAATCAAGGTGCATCCCAACTCCATCATGCGTTTCAGCATAGGCATGTTGTATTCTTGTCCTTTGATGACGTGAGCAAAGAACACGTAAATGCCTTTGGGTTGGAAGAACGAAATTGGAATTTCTTTTACTGCGAAAACTACCTTGCAATCAGAAATGTCCTCAGAAACTATTGCGTTCGCTTTGGAATACTCCGAATCAGGGAATTTTCTTATTGGTGACGGTTGTATCTTGAAGGCTAATCCTTGAGCACTGAGATCTCGCACATGTTCTGGCGTGAGTGCCACGCGCCGCTCCCAAATGTTCTTGTCCTCTCTGCGAATACCAACACAGTGCATTGAACTCTCCTTTCTAGCGCCAAATAATCTCGTTCTCAGTGCATACGACCAGTGCCGTTAGTAATCTGTCACGCAAACAAGGGTCATCTACCCGAGTTCAACGCAACACTCCAGATTGCCGTAACCATGCAACTGTATCACGGACCGTGGTTTTGAGTGGACGGTTGCGGTACCTAAGCTCGTCGCGTGCCTTTCCGCTGTCGTACCAGGTGCACCGTCGAGCTATCTCTAGATCAAGCATGGCAGGAAAGGGTCGATTCGGACGCCCCAGGCAGGATAAACGTTGTGACAGACGAGTCAGGCGATAAGATCTTTTTGGATCAATGATCTTGTCGGGAGCGGGACGTTTGCTTCCACGAGCTAGAGCTGACACAAATACCTGACGGGTGACATTATGACCTGCGAGAATATATCTTTCGCCTGAACGCGCCCGCTCAGGCGCGACAAGGTGTGCCGCTGCTACATCTCGTGCATCCGCAATGCTGATCCTGCCTGGTACATATTGCCGTGTTCCTCTGCGTGCAATACGAACCAAGTCCCTGCTATTTGATAGATCGCGATCGTGGGGACCCAACATCTTGGCTACATTGAGAACATAGGTGGGCAACCCTGTGGTACGGTGAAAGGCGAGCAAAGCTTCTTCCTGGATGAGTTGAGTGTCCCAGTATGGATGAAGGATTCGTCCCAGGCGATATGGATTCCACTCGTCCGGCAAGCGGGTTGGGCTGTCTGAGGCACCGATGGTAGCCACCGAACTGGTGTAAACAATGCCCCCTGGTTTTGATACCTTGACTGCTTGCAGGAAATGATCGATGAATTCGCGAGCTTCTTGTTCACGTCGATGATGATGCAGGCCGTTTGGTGGCAAGTAGTTCCTTGCCAGAAATACAATGTCGCAACCACGCATTGCATCGCTCAACGCCTTGTCTTGATTGGGGTCACCAGACAGGTATTCCACCGATTCACCCTCGATACCATTCCCGACCAAATGATCATCTTCGGAAGGTGTCAAGACGCGAATTGACCAACCAGCAGCTATGGCTGTGAGAGCGATATTGTGGCCTAATAGCCAATCGGAACCAAGAATCAGTGCACGCATTTCAATCCTTCTCTCAAATTATAACTCTAAATCCGTGTCAGAGTATATATTTCGGGTTGTCTCCTCCGATTGGTCAAGTTAAAATGCATCTTGGCTTGATCTGGAGGTTAAATGGAAGCTCTAAAGGATCGCATTCTTACTGACGGCAAGAACTTGGGACACGGGATTCTCAAGGTTGACGGTTTTATCAACCATCAGGTAGATCCGTATTTGATGAACCAGTGCGGTGAGGAATTTGCCCGACGATTCGCTCACACCAATCCGGAAAAGATACTCACCGCAGAGATATCTGGAATTGCGCCTGCGCTCACTACAGGCTTCCATATGGGCATTCCGGTGATATATGCTCGCAAGAGCAAGCCTGTCACCATGACATCCGATATCTATCTCACCATTAGCCCCTCTCATACCAAGGGTAGAATGACAGAGTTGATGGTTTCCCCAGAGTTCCTTGGAGCGGACGAGCGAGTGTTAATTATTGACGATTTCCTTGCCTCAGGTCTCACTATAATGGCGTTGGCAAGATTGGTTAAAGCGGCTGGATCCACCATAGTAGGCATTGGCACTTTGGTTGAAAAGAGCTTTGAAGGCGGCAGAGAACTGCTATCAATCCTGGATGTGCCCGTGGAATCATTGGCGACAATTACCGATATGAGCAACGGCAAGTTGGTGTTGGCATAGTGGAAGATATTGTACGGACAAGTGGCTGGGGAGAGGTATGAGCGAAGGCATCGTTGTACTTGACTATGGTTCTCAGTATTCTCAACTAATAGCTAGGCGCATTAGGGAGAAGGGTTTCTACTCCGAGTTATTCCCCTGGAATTCCTCTGAGAAATCTGTGATGGAGAAAGCTCCCCGCGGCTTCGTCCTGAGCGGGGGACCAAGGTCGGTCTATGCTCCTGGTGCCCCCACTCTCCCTGATTATCTACTAGAATCCAGATTGCCAATTCTGGGTATCTGCTATGGCATGCAGCTCCTGGCACATTCGTTAGATGGCAAAGTGGCACCTGCGTCCGAGTCGGAGTATGGTCAGGCGAGAATAGAGTTGATTGATGAGCAGAATCTGCTTCTGCCAGTGTCAGCACTTGAACCTGAATTCGATGTTTGGATGTCACATGGGGATCGAATCGAGCAAGTCCCTGCTGGTTTCAATGTACTAGCTCGTACCCGCAACTCTCCCGTTGCTGCCATAGGGGACACAAGCCGCAATCTGTACGGACTGCAATTCCATCCAGAGGTGACGCACACAGAACATGGTGCTGATATCCTTGCTGCTTTCGCAGGCGCAATTTGCCGTTGTCAGCGTGATTGGACACCAGCGAAAATGATCGATGAGGCAGTTGAAGCTATCCGAAAACAAGTAGGACCGAATCGACTCGTGCTTGGTTTGAGTGGCGGTGTGGATAGCTCCGTTGTTGCTGTTCTGGCACACAAGGCTATCGGAGATCGTCTTACCTCTATCTTTGTCGATACTGGTATGTTGCGCTTAGGAGAAGCGGAGCAGGTCAAACAGACATTTGAACAGACAGTCGGATTGAATCTCATCTCCATTGACGCTGCTGATGAGTTTCTTGATATGTTGGGTGGGGTAGTGGATCCCGAGCAAAAACGGAAGCTGATCGGTGAACGTTTTGTGCGCATATTCGAGCGTGAAGCCAAATCTCTACTTGACGAAGGCGATTTGTATTTGGCTCAGGGAACCATCTATCCCGATGTGATAGAGAGTGCTGCTATTGACCGTCCCGATGCCATGCGTATCAAAACTCATCACAATGTAGGGGGGCTGCCGGTTGACATGGAATTCGCGGGTGTAGTCGAACCCTTACGCTATCTCTTCAAAGATGAAGTGCGCCGTGTGGGTACTGAATTGGGCTTGCCGGATGAAATCGTGTGGAGACAGCCATTCCCTGGGCCTGGGTTGGCAATCCGAATCGCAGGCAATGTGACAAAGCAGGGATTGGATAAACTGCGTCAAGCAGATGCTATCCTGCGCCAGGAACTAGCGGCGAGAGGTTGGTTAAGGGATCAGACCGCGCAGGCATTTGCTGTCCTGCTGCCGATCAAGAGCGTCGGAGTAATGGGGGACGGACGAACTTATGAGCAACCGATTGTTATTCGCGCGGTACAGACGGATGATTTCATGACTGCTAGTTGGGCGCGGCTGGATTACGATGTGTTGGCATACATCAGCCAACGGATTGTCAATGAGGTCGATGGAATCAACCGCGTTCTTTACGACGTAACCAGCAAACCACCCGCCACCATAGAGTGGGAGTGATTAAACTCCAGGCACATTCAAGCTCTGAAGATAATCGGTTAACGCTTCAACGCCATCAAACTGGACTGCATGCATGCCCAGTTCTTGTGCCGCAACCACATTGTGAAGCTGATCATCGATAAAGACGGTGCGCTCTGAGTCCAAATCTAGCTGACGAAGAGCAATGTTATATATCTCCGGATCCGGTTTGGCGTATCCAACTTCCCAGGAATTGATGATCACTTCAAAGAAATGGGCTACTTGAAATCGTTCGTTTAGGATCCAAGGCAATATATCGGTGGCGTTGGATATGATAGCAAGCCGGATATTTCCGTGGAGCGATTCGATAAGGGAACGCATGGCGGGATTGACTTCCTTGTGTTTCCACAGGCGGGTAATAAAGTCCCATTGAGCTTCGGGCTCTACAATGCCAAATGGTGTCAACACTTGATTCCAGAACTCAACCTCAGTGATCTTGCCCACTCGTGCGTTGCGCCAGGCTTGAGAATGATAGAAGGTGCTCCACATCTCATCAAGTTCAAGTCCTAGTTCAGAAGCAACCTGCATTCGATCGAGCTCTTCTGCATGGGGGTTGGATGGGACGTCTAGAACACCACCTACGTCAAAGATGACTGCTTCAATGCTGGGTGATGTATCCATTGCTAATGATCCTTGATTATGTGTGGGTTGCATCAACTCGGGATGAGTTTTGTTATGCGGTTAACGTTTGGCTGCCAGCCAGACAAGACCTGGATGTTCAGCAGAATAGGCAAATGGTCGAAAGTCGTTAAACTTTGCTAGCACAATAAAGCCAGCTTGGTACAGCAGTGATTCCATCTGCGCACCCGTCGGATGCCAATTCCGGCGCCACAATTCCCTCGTTGTACCATCGGTGCCAGTGATAATGGTTTGAGACTGTGCGGTACGCGTTTTTGTATCGAAAAAGTGACGGTGCACTGCCTCACCATCAGAGTTCTTGGAAAAGCCTTGATTTCTATGAACAGGTTCTTCAACCCATTCTGGTGAGCCAAAGAGAAGCTGACCTTGTTCCTCTAACACTGCATGTGCTTGGAATAACTGGTGCAAGGCTCCCGTAGGACCGTCCGCCCAGTTCAGGAGGTTGCCGTGGAACTGGACCACGGCTGATACTGGTTTGGATAGTTGAGCGTCAGAAATGTCCCCCTGTACCCACTCAACCAATACACCAGCTTCCTGGCTTGTCTCTTGGGCTAATTTGAGCAGGTGGCTCGAGATCTCAACACCAATCACCTTGTGACCAAAATACGCTAGGGTAATGGCGTGTTGTCCCCAACCACACCCGATGTTCAAAACCGTGTCATTCTCGCCCAGGTCCAGAATATCCATGGCAAATGAGACATCCTCCTGGACTGAGTTATCCCATTCTTCAAGTTTGCCGCCGGCACGCAGCCAGCGAGCACGAGAAAGGCTTTCTTGCTCTAGATAAGCACGGTTATCTGCGGGATGACTTGGTATCCCGGTGGAAGTTAAAGAATTAGATGTCAATGCAAAGTACCTAATGGGAAAAATGGGACGGATGCGAGTCTACACTACGGAATAGCCCATGTCAAGGTTTGACGACAAGCGATGACCTCCTTTATGGTAGATTGATCCCTATCCATCAGTGGCACAGTTGATATTGTAAGACATAGAGTGTCTGTATCATCGAATAACTATAGCGGTGTTAATCGTTATATGTCTGAAGATCAGGTCCCAACGATAAGAGGGTGTTACAATGAATCGTTGGAATCGGGTGATTGTGGTCATAGTGACCCTGCTAGCGCTCGCGGGGCTTTGGCAGGGTATCAGAGCATTCATCGAACCTGGCGGTGAAGAAATGATTGCACAATCCGCACAGCAGACAAAGCCAACTGAACTCCCATCTGCTCCTGCACTCAGCCCTCAACCAGTTGATCCAACCGTACCTCCGGATGAGGTGTCGCTTCCCACTTGGTTGGCTTCACATGCACGAGATTGGAAAACTGATTGGTCTAAAAAAACGATCGACTTTACCGAGTTGTTAGCAGGCGGACCACCGCGCGACGGTATTCCATCGATCGATCAACCAACCTATGAGACATATGATGAAGCAAGTGAATGGCTGGCATCAAATGAACCGGTGCTGGTCATCAACCTCAACCAGGAAGCTGTTGCCTATCCTCTGCAAATTCTGTTGTGGCACGAAATAGTCAATGATGTGGTTGGTGGCGTGCCAGTTGCTGTTACCTATTGTCCTCTGTGTAACTCTGCCGTTGTGTTTGAGCGCACTATTGATGGGAGGGTGACAGAATTCGGGGTATCTGGGTTGTTGAGACACTCGGATCTGGTGATGTACGATAGATACAGCGAAAGTCTATGGCAGCAGTTGACGGGTGAGGGAATTGTGGGTGCACACGCTGGCTCCGAACTCGAGATCGTACCCTCGTCCATCGTGAGTTTTGCTGATTTTGCCGCATTCCCCGATGGACTGGTTCTTTCACGTAATACAGGGTATGGGCGTCCATACGGCAGAACACCATATCGAGGTTATGATGAGGTAGGCTCTTCTCCCTTCCTGTTTGACGGTGTTGTCGATGAACGTCTTGCTGCAGTCGAGAGAGTTGTTACCGTCTCCCTGGAGCAAGGAGACTTTGCCTACCCTTATGCTCTGCTGAACAAGAAGGGAGTGATCCATGATCAGCCTGAGGGACGTGATCTGGTGGTGTTTCATCTGCCTGGAACCGCGAGTGCATTGGATGAGGTGATCATCTCTGAGGCAAAGGATGTTGGTGCAACTGGAGTATTCAATCCCTTTGTTGATGGTCAGAAACTCACCTTCAGCCAAGGTGATGGTGTCCTTATTGATGATCAAACCGGGAGTGAATGGAACATATTTGGGATGTCCATTGCTGGAGAGTTGCAAGGGAAGCAGCTTGAGCTTGTAACCCATGGTGATCACTTTTGGTTCGCTTGGGCAGCATACAAGCCTGACACGATTGTGTATTCGGATTCCTAGTATAGTGGTGCAAATCTATTATAAACTGCGAGACAAAATGACCATAGACCAAGTGACGCCCCGCAAACTTTACCTGGATCGGCGCCGATTCCTTTCCCTTGCCAGTACTGTTGCCGCAGTCGGACTGGTTTCAGCCGCCTGCAAATCAGAAACAGGAGATGCCGATATGATAAGCACACCTAGTCCCCAACTTACAGACGACTTGACAGCACAAGAGGTAGTGACTGAATTCACCAACTATTATGAGTTCTCGCTAAGCAAGTCCGGCATTGCTCAGCTTTCTAAGGATCTGATTACAGAACCTTGGGAGCTTCATGTCTCTGGTCTTGTGCGAAATCCACGAACTTATGACCTAGATGATCTGCGTGGCTTTAACAACAAAGAAAGAATATATAGGATGCGATGCGTCGAGGGTTGGTCCATGGTCATTCCCTGGATTGGGTTCCCACTTCAGCGCATACTCAACGATGTGGAACCGCTCAGTCAAGCGCGCTATGTTAGATTCGAGTCCCTGCATGATCCTCAACAAATGCCTGGCCAAAATGGAGGGGGATTTGAATGGCCCTATGTGGAAGCGCTGACAATCGATGAAGCGATGCACGAGTTGACCATCATGGCGACAGGTATGTATGGCGAACATCTTCCCAATCAGAACGGTGCTCCAGTACGGCTAGTTGTGCCCTGGAAATACGGTTTCAAGAACGCCAAAGCAGTGGTGCGCATTGAACTCGTAGAAGAAATGCCGGCAACGTTCTGGAATTCGTATGCCCCTCGAGAGTATGGCTTTTACGCTAACGTGAATCCTGAGGTGAATCATCCCCGCTGGTCGCAAGCAACCGAGAACCGCTTTGGCGTGGGCAGGATTGATACTGTGCCCTTTAATGGCTATGCTGATCAAGTAGCACACCTCTATACTGGATTGGACCTTCGCACCTGGTACTGATCTAGCGCTGGTATCAAAATAGCACTCCTTACCACAATTTCGCTCACCTTTTCGGTTGACAAAATATTTCTTTAGGGTTACCGTTTCCCTCGTTCAACCATGTGCGATGGATGTTTTGCACCTCAGCACGCCAAAAGGTGAAACGTGAACTGTAAGGATGGCAAGAGCATGATAATCAAATCTGCAAACAGAGTTGTCGAGATTGGCCCTGATCAACGAACGGTGATGATTGGCGAGCGCATCAATCCCACTGGCAAGAAGCGATTAGCAGCTTCCCTTCAGCAAGGTGATCTCTCCATAGTACGACAGGAAGCAATACAGCAAGAAAGCGCTGGAGCGAATATCCTGGATGTGAATGTGGGCGCAGCAGGTGTCGATGAAGTTACCTTGCTGCCACAAGCAGTTCAAGCAGTCAGGGAAGCAACCTCATTACCCATTTGTGTGGATTCCGCTAATGCCAAGGCATTGGAAGCTGCCCTGGCTATGCTACGAGAGTTGGAACCGGAGGGTATACCACTGGTGAATTCAGTCAACGGCGAGGAGAGTAGCCTTGAAAGCATTTTGCCGCTCGCAGCCGAATACAACACTGCGGTGATCGGTCTGTGTATGGACGATAACGGCATTCCCGACACGGTTTCAGGTCGAGTATCTGTGGCTGCCAAGATACTTGAGCGAGCGCAATCACTCGGCATTGATCGCGATCGGGTGCTCATTGATGGCCTTGCATTGACAATGGGTGCGGATTCGCAAGCTGGAAGGACCACTCTCGAGACATTGTCTGCCATCCGTCAAGATCTGGGAGCGTGCACTGTTCTGGGCGCAAGTAATGCATCCTTCGGGTTACCCGATCGGGAAATACTCAATGGGGTGTTCTTTTCTCTGGCGATCCACGCAGGAGCAAACGCGCTGATCATGGACGTTAAGAAAACAGGGATGTATGTAGCCGCTGCAGATTTGGCGCTTGGACGCGATGAATACGCTATGGCATACATTCAGGAATACCGGAAACGAAAAAAATAGCCAAGGCATTTTCTATCTAGTCAATTACAGTTGAGTCTTGCATATGACTGATCATCTGATACACATTATTGACGGCGAAGGAAGTACTCATACTCTGCCAGCGGAGGAAGGTTCAACGCTAGGGGATGTAGTAGCGGCGGCTGGGCTTCCTCTGGAACAACCCTGCGGAGGTAGGGGTACATGTGG
>JBDLKB010000016.1:0-11747 GCA_039714055.1 Chloroflexota bacterium | reverse complement strand
TCCTCCAGCCCCTGTAATTGGCGGCGGTTTTGAGCTTGGAGGACACATTCGCACCTGGGATTATCTTAACTATGTCAATTCTGCCGGAATGACCTGGGTCAAATTCCAGATCCATTATCCGCAAGATGGTTCAGGCTTGATCAATCTAGCGCATGCTAATGGCTACAAGATCCAGTTAAGCGCTTTGGGACCAAAAGACATGGTGCATTGGCCTAATTTCCATGCTGATTACGGTCAGTGGGTGGCTGGTCTTGCTGCTGCTGGAGCTGATGCTATCGAGGTTTGGAATGAACCAAACATTGAGAATGACTGGCCCGTGGGGTTCATTAATCCTCAATCCTATACCAATCTGCTTTGTTCAAGCTACAACTATATCAAGAACGCCAATTCAAACGTGGCAGTGATCAGTGCTGCCATGGCGCCCACTGGTGCATTTGGTGGATGTCATGCCCATGGTTGTGACGATGTTCCGTTCTTGCAGAATATGTACAACATGGGTGCCGCCTCTTGTATGGATTACTTGGGAGCGCATCACAATGCCGGCGCAACTGCGCCTTCAGCGACGTCGGGACACCCAGCGGACAACGGTGGCGGGCATCATTCATGGTACTTTTTGCCCCAGACACAAATCTATTTCAACATCTTTAATGGAACCCGTAAGCTGTTTTACACCGAGCTAGGGTACGCATCCCAAGAGGGAGTAGAATATTTCAGCGACTGGTTCGGTTGGGCGCGCGGAATCACCAACGCCAACCAGGCAGCTTGGTTGGCAGAAGCGGCGAGTTTGGGCGCTAACACTGGTATGGTGCGCTGTATCATTGTCTGGAATATCGATTTTGTTCGCCACGGAATTGATCCTCAAGATGGATATGCTATCCGTCGCCCCGATGGGAGTTGTCCCGCCTGTGGTACTCTTGCGGCAGTAATGGGCCGCTAACAAATCCATATTAGGCTCGCTGGTGCACCCGGCGGGCCTTTATCTATTCTGGAACCCAATACATGAACCGAAATCGACGTGAATCTCGCTTGACTCAATGGGCGCTGATCTGGATTGCCCTATCAATATTGATCGCTGCTGGTATTGCCTGGCTGATGTTCTCATTGGTGTCAAAACCGGCGCCAACACAGGAACCGGTGCCAACCTTCACCCCAGTCGATCAACCAATTGAAGTTGGGGTCACTCCTACAGTTCCGGAAACTGGACCTATGCCCACTGAATCTCCGACTGTGGAGGCAACCCTGGAGAGCATGCCGACTCTGGAACCCACTGCAACCGAAGAGCCAAAGCCGGAGACATTCGGTTATGGCATTCAGGTGCACGGCGCTGTTGGCGATCCAGCCTACGCCGCTAGTTTGGTACGTAGGCTAGGGCTTGGTTGGGTGAAACAACAGATCCGTTGGGGAGATCTTGAAATCGAACCAGGGAACATCAACTGGGCTATGATTGACGGCATTATCAATGCTTCCAATGAGCAAGGGGTCAACGTTCTCGTGAGTGTAGTCACAGCACCTGCTTGGTCACGTTCTGGGATAGAAGACCCGCACGGACCTCCAGATGATTTGAACCTATTTGCTGCATTTCTGGCAAAGCTCATTGAGCGATATCCCGGTAAGATTGATGCCATAGAGGTCTGGAACGAGCAGAACCTGCGAGCTGAATGGCACTCATCTCAAGGCATCAATGCGGAACGATACCTGGATATGTTAAGGTTGTCATATCAGACTATCAAGGCACTGGACCCATCGATCATGGTAATCAGTGGCGCTCTTTCCCCGGGAGGTGGTTTTGTCGCTGAAAATGGTGATGTGATTGCGGTTGATGACTTTGTCTATTTTCAGCGGATGATCGAACTGGACTTTCTGAACTATTCCGATTGCGTAGGTGCGCACCACAACGGATACAACATCGGTCCCGATGTCCTGGCGGAGGAAGCTCCCAATACATCACAGGCAGCTACCGCTCAATTCCGGGGACCCTTTGACAATGTTCACCACAGTTGGAGTTTCAAAACCACACTGTGGGGCTATCACGACATGATGCAGGGGCAGCTTCCGCTGTGTGTCACCGAGTTCGGTTGGGCAAGCTCAGAAGGTTTGGGTGTGGTGCCAACACACTACGAGTTCACCGGTGATAATACAGAGCAGGAGCAAGCGACCTGGATAACCGAAGCCTATGGTTTACTGCGCGAGTGGGGTATTGCTCGTTTGGCTGTGCTTTGGAATCTGGATTATGGTCCCAAGGGCTTTGGACCAGAAGACAACAATGTTCATTACAGCATCCTTAAACTCGACGGCAGCCCACGTCCCGCATTTGATGCTTTGGAGAGCATGCCTAAACCTTGACGCCTGATGCAAATGTCCCTTGCATAATAAGGCAACGTTAGACAAATCGACATCAAACGTTGGCAGAAAACAGTTGTATTTGAATCATCGTAACCAAATCTCAATTCAAATATCCATCCCCAGATTGATTCCTCAACGCACATTACCCATCTAGTATCAATTTCCTTCCTGATCCAACCTTAAATTTTTCTTCAAACCTCTAGCCAAGCAAATTGCCGTGGGGTATACTGTGGCAAGATATGGTCCAAAGTGGGGGAAAGTGGGAGACAAGGGTTCGTCTCACAGTGGTTTTGAGGTAATGAGGAAGCGATCGATGTTATTAGGTGAACATCGCCACACAGTTGATGATAAGGGAAGATTGACAGTACCGGCAAAGTTTCGGCAGAAACTAATGGCGGGCATGGTCGTTACCCGTGGCTTTGACCATAACCTTGTCATCTATCCTCTTGACGAATGGACCAAAATAACTGATCGCATCAGCGAATTGCCATACAGCGATCCCGATGCACGCAAGATTCGCCGTCTGGTCTATTCTGGAGCTGCAAACCTGGACGTCGACAAGCAGTGGAGGGTAAACATACCCAGTTACCTGCTTGAATATGGACGGATCTCACACGAAGTAGTCGTTGTGGGCATGAATAGTTTTGCCGAGTTATGGTCGCCCGAAGATTGGTCATTATCCCGTCAGCAGATGGAAGAAGACCAAGACTCTGAGCACTGGATCAGGCTTGGCATCTAGTTGACGGATGTCACAGTTATCCAAAAACATCCAGCATCAACCTGTACTTTACCATCAAGTTCTTGAATATCTGGCAGTTGCACCTGGTAAGGATTATCTGGATGGCACGCTTGGAGCCGCCGGACATGCCAGTGGAATTCTCGATTCCACTCATCCGTCTGGCAGATTACTGGGCATGGACCGTGACCCGAAAGCCATTCAAACCTCACTCCAGCGGCTGGCGCCATACAGCGAGCGAATCACCCTAGTCAACGACAATTTCGCCGCCATGTCGCAGGCTGCCCATGACAATGGCTTCTCGCAATTCGACGGGATTCTACTGGACCTAGGTCTCTCCTCACCGCAGCTTCTTGGAGAGAGTAGGGGATTCAGTTTTCGATACCAAGCCCCGTTGGACATGAGAATGGATCAGCGGCAGGAGTTGACCGCCGAGATCATTGTAAATGAAGCCTCAGTGGAAGAATTGGAAGAGATTCTTCTTACCTTCGGTGAAGAGCCCAGGGCGCGCCGCATTGCTCAGGCTATCGTCAAGCAACGCCCCATCACCAATACAGCGCAGTTGGCTGAACTAGTCACCAGCGTGGTTGGTCGGAGGTCACGGAAACGCCGTTTGCATCCCGCAACCTTGACCTTTCAGGCTCTGCGCATCGCAGTGAATGACGAACTGGGAAAGCTGCAAAAGGCGCTTCCACAAACTTTGGAACTGCTCAGACCAGGTGGTCGTTTAGTGATCATCTCCTTCCATTCTTTGGAAGACAGAATTGTAAAGAACTTTATTCGGAGAGAATCGCAGGACTGTATCTGTCCGCCAGATGTTCCGATTTGTGCCTGTGATCATCAGGCAACCCTTAACAATCTAACGCGCAAACCCGTTCGACCGAGTAAGGCCGAAGAGGAAAGCAATCCGCGCAGCCGATCTGCCAGATTGCGAGCCGCTGAACGCCTATAGTCGTTAGACGGGAGGATTGAATACCTTTCACGCTTGTTTTCTGACGCTGGCAAGGGTGAAGCATTGACCAAGCGCTGGCAACACTTTTAACTTCACATGTTCCGGTCAATGCAAAGGTAAGGCTTTGGCCATGCAGTGTCCAATTTATGTAACATGAATGAAAAACCAGGCTGGCTGCCGCACGGTTTCCGTTTAGCAACCAGTGTATTTCAAACCCAAGCCGCCCTAGGGTGGGGAGTTATCGTTGCGCTTGTTGCACTGGTAGGGGTGATCTATCTCACCATCGGCAGCGACACCATCATCTCTGGCTATCGAATCCAGCAGCTGACTTGGGAACTGAAGGAACTTCAAGTGCAGAACACCATTCTTGAGGCAAAGATCGCCGAACGGCAGTCAATTGATCGATTGCGAACCCGTGCACTTGAACTGGGTTTCGTCTCTGCTCAACCGGAAAACATCGAATACCTTCTAGTGTCCAACTATCCGTCAAAACCGATGGACTCGATCCTGAAAACACAATCGAACAATAACCAGTCGAACCAAATCCAGTGGTGGAATCTTGTTACTGAACCACTAGCAGGTTGGTCATCCGCTGTGTCTGGAGACAGCAGATAACATGAACGGAAGCACGCGTCGTATGGTGGTCATCATTCTGTTCATTGTTGCTGGCGCGTCGGCAGTCATCTATCGTTTGGTAAACCTTCAACTTGTAGCTGATGAAGAGATCCTCAGCACCCATGAAGACATCTTTGGTGGCGTTGAGCAATTGCAGCCCGTCAGAGGGCAGATTCTTGATCGCAATGGCGGTATCTTGGCTGCTACCGATTATCAGTATTTGATCAGTGCCGCCCCTAACCAGATCGTGAATCTTCGTGAGACCGCTACTATGCTGTCCACCATCTTGGTCACCAGCACTCACTCATTGTTACCCATGCTGGATCCGCCCCCGCTGGAGAGTGGGAGACCTGTGCTCTACCAGGTGGTTGAGCCTAGAGTGACTGAGCAAGTTGCTCTTCAGATTGAAGAGGCTATTGATCAGGGCTCCATCACTGGGATAAACGTGGAACCAGTGCCAGTTCGCTACTACCCTGAGACCGAAGTGATGAGTCATTTACTCGGTTGGGTTGATCATGAGATGAACGGTAGCTCTGGCATTGAAGGCTACTATGATGATGAACTTTCTGGCGAGCCCGTAACTGTCTGGCAGTTTCCATTTCTATTCGGGCAGTGGGAAACCCCACGACCCCATCACGGTGCTTCTGTTGTGCTATCAATCGATCGCTCAATTCAAATTGTGGCTGACAATATTTTGCGCGATGCTCTCGTCCAATACCAAGCGGAATCTGGATCGATCATCGTTATGGATCCCAAAACATTCGGCATCCTCGCTATGGCTTCGTATCCCGCTTTTGATCCCAATCGCTTCTACGACCAGGATGCTGACTTGATGGTGAATCCAGTTGTCAGTGAGCGTTTCGAGCCTGGCTCAATTCACAAAGTATTGACCATGGCAGCAGCTGTCGACTCAGGAAAGGTCAACCCTGGCACCACCTATGAGGACTTGGGAATGGTAGAGGTAGGTGGTATTCCCATCATGAACTGGGATCGTGCCGCACATGGCACTACCGACATGGTAACCGTTCTTGCCAAGTCGCTGAACGTAGGTGCAGCAACGGTGGCAAGCTGGATGGGACGGGAGACATTCTATAACTATCAGCGTGCTTTCGGTATTGATGACTATACCGGTATTGATGTCACTGCTGAGGTAGATGGTTGGCTCAAGCTCCCCGGAGATAGTTACTGGTCAGAGGCAGAGTTAGGCACCAACAGTTTTGGACAAGGTCTGGCAGTGACTCCGCTGCAAGAGTTAGTAGCTATCACTGCCATCGCCAATGACGGCAAGATCATGCAACCCTATGTCGTCAGCGAGATCCGCGACGGCGACCGAGTACACCGTCGCGAACCAACCGTTTTGGCACAGCCCATCAGCAAGCAGACTGCTGACACTGTCACTTGGATGATGGAAGAAGCGCTGCAAAGAGAAACCAGCGCTACAGTCATACCAGGTTACTCACTCGCCGGGAAGACTGGTACCGCCCAGATCGCATCCGGCGGCGTATACCATGCCACAGATGTTATCTGTACTTTTGTTGGCTTCCTGCCGGTCGATGATCCGCAGATAATCGCCTTGGTCAAAATCGATAAACCTCAGATATCCACTGATCTACGGTGGGGATCAACGACTGCTGCTCCCACCTTTGTTGAACTGATGAAGCAGCTTGTGGTGTTGCTTGACATTCCTCCTGATGATGCTCGCTCACTGAACGAATTTGCTCTTGCCCAGGACGGGAATCAATAACGGACAAGTATTAGAGATGGAACTACGCGACATATTCATAGCACTAGAGAGACCGATATATCAGATGCGGTCTATTAAACTCGCCAACTTCGTGATCGACTCGCGTGATGTTGTTCCCGGTTCTGTCTTTGTTGCCTTTCAGGGAGAGCGTGACGATGGGCACAATTACGTGTCTGACGCTTTCAATCGCGGAGCACAAGTCGCCATTATTGAGCGCGATGTTGTCGATGAACGTCCAGTGGTTGATCTACGGAAGGACAACGACTCTGTTGAGTTTTCGAATCAAACGCCAGTTTGCCTCAGGGTGCATAGTAGTTTGAACGCCCTCCAAGAGATTGCCGCGTATTGGCGCGCGCGGCACCGGCCTCGCGTTATCGGTATCACTGGTAGCGTGGGGAAAACTACTACTAAGGAGGTGATCCATACAGTTCTGCAAAACAGATTCCGAACTCTTAAGAGCCCGGGCAACCTTAACAACGAGATCGGTCTTCCTTTGACCTTGACTCAATTGGATGCCTCATTCGAGCACGTGGTGCTGGAAATGGGAATGTATGCTGAAGGCGAGATTGCCAGATTGGCTGAGATAGCTCGTCCCCATGTGGGTGTGGTAACCAACGTGGGCCCAGTTCATCTGGAACGGTTGGGATCGTTGAGCGCCATTGCCCGGGCTAAGACAGAACTGGTTAAGACATTACCAGTTGACGGTGTCGCCATCCTTAATCATGACGAACCTTTGGTGCGAGACATGGCGGAACACACCAAAGCGCGAGTTTTTACCTATGGACTCAGCCCTGAAGCTGATCTTTGGGCTGATGAAATTGTCAGTGCGGGCTTGAACGGCATTCATTTCAACCTGCATTATCAAGGCGAGACAATAAACGTTCGAGTTCCATTACTCGGGCGGCATAGTGTTCACACCGCGCTCCGGGCAACCGCGGTGGGATTGGTGGAAGGTATGCAATGGCAAGGCATTCTATCAGGATTGGCAGCAGATAGAACCCAACTCCGATTGGTTGCCATACCCGGACCGCGGAACTCTTGGATTTTTGATGATACCTATAATGCTAGTCCTGCATCATCAATTGCCGCTCTGAATCTACTTGAGGACTTGGAGGGGCGTAAAGTAGCAATTATGGGAGACATGCTTGAACTCGGTACCTACGAGGACACCGGTCATCGTATGGTTGGACGGCGTGCTGCTCAAGTAGCTGATCAGCTAATAACTGTAGGTGATCTGGGTCGTGTGATCGGGGAAGAAGCACATGTAATAGGCATGCAAGCTTCAAGTATTGTTCATGCAGATACTGTTGACCAAGCTATCGAGATCACACCCAGCATATTACAAGATGGTGACATGGTGCTGGTTAAAGGATCTCGCGGGGTTGGTTTGGATCGGTTGGTGAATGCATTAACTCAAAGAACGGAACCGGCACGTCCTTACGACCAGCCGCATCCCAAGGGAGAACAAGGCTAATGGCTTTTGCGCTGACACTCGGTGGCGTCGCTTTTGTTCTGGCAATCATTTGGGCTTCTCCCTTTGTTCGAACTCTACGTCTGTTAAGGATCGGCAAACGAATCCGGATCGAAGGTCCACAGTCACACTTTTCCAAACTGGGGACACCCACCATGGGTGGCAGCTTGATACTGGCAACTGTCCTAGTGGTCACCGTCATCGCTAACGTAGTTGAGATCGTAAGGCAACGTGAGATCGCTGAAGGCATCGTTATCCCCTTGGCGATCATGTTGGCATTTGGCGTACTTGGCGCAGTGGACGATTGGTCTGGAATTCGAGGAAAAAGAAAAGAAGAAGCCGAAGGGCTTTACGTTAGGACCAAATTTATTTGGCAAGGATTGATAGCAACAGCAGCGGCCGCGCTGCTTCATTGGCGGCTGGGACTTCGAGGCGTGGCCATCCCCACGATTCCTGTCCAGCTCAACATGGGTCTTTTATATGTACCAGCCGCCGTTTTTATTATCGTTGGCTCGTCAAATGCCGTCAACATCACTGACGGTCTCGATGGGCTGGCGGGTCTCTTGCTGGTCGCAGCGTTCGGCGCCTACGGTGTCATTTCTGCGATGCAGGATCAGATGTATTTGGCGCGATTCTGTTTCATCGTAGTGGGTGCATGTTTCGCTTTCTTATGGTTCAACGCCCATCCAGCTCAGGTATTCATGGGTGACACTGGCTCCCTGGCACTGGGAGCAACTCTAGGAGTAGTAGCGCTCCTTTCAGGTCAATGGCTGTTGCTTGCCATCGTCGCTGTGGTGCCCGTAGTGGAACTGATATCTGTGGTAATGCAAGTGGGATATTTCAAACTAACTGGAGGAAAGCGCATTTTCAAAATGGCACCACTTCATCATCACTTTGAAATGACAGGTTGGTCGGAAACACAAGTAGTCCAGCGATTCGCTATTGTTGGCTTTATCGCCGCCATGTTGGGAATCGCTCTAGCTATGGCATAGTAATGAAGAGTTCTGGTAAAGCAGTTGTTATAGGGTTGGCGCGTCAAGGAGCAGCGCTGGTACGGTATCTGACCCGGCATGGTTTTCAAGTGCTGGTGAACGATATTCGTGACGCCTATGCGCTGGTGCCGGTTCTTGACATGCTTTCAGACTGTGAATTCGAACTTGTCCTTGGCGACCATCCACCAAGCATTTTGGATGGAGCTTCGACCCTATTTGTTAGTGGCGGTGTACCTCTTGAACTACCGGTGATTCAAGAGGCACGAAAGCGTAGCATTCCAATTTCGAATGATTCTCAGCTATTCCTTGAGCTTTGTCCCGCCAAGGTTGTTGCCATCACTGGATCGTCAGGTAAGACCACCACTACAGCACTGTTGGGAGACATCTGTCAAAGAGATGCAGTTGATAAGCCGCACCGCGTTTGGGTTGGTGGCAATATCGGCAATCCTCTGCTTGACGTGGTCGAACAGATAGAGCCAGACGACATTGTGGTGTCAGAGCTTTCCAGCTTCCAATTAGAGCTGATGACATCCCCGGTGAGTGTTGCTGGATTGTTGAACATCACTCCTAATCACCTGGACCGGCACAAAACACTTGAAGCATACACCGCAGCCAAGGCACGTCTGCTGCAATACCAGGAAGAAGACAGTGTTGCTGTGCTCAATCTGGATGATCCAGGTTCACATGCCTTGTCCTCCAGCGTCAAGGGTAGAAAACGTCTCTTTAGTCTCTCTCAAACGGTGAAGGATGGAGCATACATTGAAAATGACGAGATCTTCTTGGTGGATCCCGGAACTTTACCTAGATCCGTGTGCCATACCAGCCAGGTAAAGCTGAGAGGAAAGCACAATCTAGCAAACGTCCTTGCTGCCTGCGTTCTGGCTGACACTGTTGGGGTCTCGATCGAATCACTGAAAGCATCCATCGGTTCGTTCCTTGGTGTTGACCACCGGATGGAATTGGTATCAACCTATGGCAATGCTCAATGGATAAACGATTCCATCGCCACCACTCCCGAGAGACTGATAGCCGCCTTGCTTTCCTACGACGAGCCCATAGTGCTTCTCGCTGGCGGACGCGACAAGTATCTTCCTTGGGAAAAGGCAGCGCTGCTCATGAAGCAGCGAGCCAGGAAGGTCATCCTGTTCGGTGAAGCTGCGGACCTCATCAAGACCCACTTGGATCAGGCACAACATCCTCAAGTGACTGTGGTCGAGAATCTAGGAGAGGCGGTGGCTAAAGCCTCGATCGGAGTGCGTGAAGGCGATGTGGTGCTCCTGTCACCTGGTGGCACCAGTTTCGACGCTTATGCTGATTTCGCTGAGCGTGGCGATGACTTCCGACGACTAGTGGAGGCGCTCTGATGGCACGCGTCAGTTCTAACCAGATGCCTTGGGCACGTCCTCGACGAGGGATCATGGACTATTTCTCATTTCAGATTGGTCCTATGGATTATCCCCTGCTCATCACCACCATGGCGTTGATCGCAGTTGGATTGATGATGGTTTACAGCGCGTCGCTCTACTTTGGCATGCAGGTCAACGATGGCAATGTGACCCATTACTTCTCCCGGCAGCTCCAGGCAGTAGCCGGAGGAATTGTTGCCGTAGTTGCATTATTGTGCGTTGATTATCATCTGATTCGCAGAGGGTCAACCGCGGTTATGTTGATCACTATAGGATTCCTGTTCTTTGTACTCGTGGCTGGAGAGGCGATCCTGGGTGCCACTCGCGGACTTAGCCAGGGTTCTTATCAGCCCGGAGAGTTTGCCAAGCTTGTTACTGTGATCTATATCGCCGACTGGCTTTCGTCCAAGGGAGAACGTATCCGGGACTTTGGGATGGGATTTCTTCCCTTTCTCATTCTGGTTGGGATTGTTGGCGCTTTGGTCGCAGCGCAGCCCGATCTTAGCACCGCCATTATCATCGGATTGACGGCTCTGACTCTATTTGTTGTAGCCGGAGCTCGTTTCACTCACTTTAGCCTCATTGTAGGCATAGGCATTCTCGCTGTGTTCGTGCTTATCAATCTGTTCCCCCACGCCAATGAACGATGGAACGACTTTTGGCTGATGATCAAAGATCCCGCTGAAGTAGAGTGGCATACACAACAAGTGTATTTCGCCTTTGCCAGAGGTGGTTTGTTTGGTAGAGGACTGGGTAACAGCTTCCAAAAGACAGGTCCGCTGCCGGTCCCGCACACTGATAGCATTCTCGCGGTAATAGGTGAAGAGTTGGGATTCATTGGCTGTATCGTAGTGTTTGGTCTGCTGCTCTACATTGTGTTTCGGGGGTTCAAGATCGCTTTAGAGACCGATGATCAATATGGAAGATTGATGGCGTTCGGGATAACTTGCTGGCTAGCCTACCAGGCGATACTGAATGGAGCGGTAATGACTGGGATTATCCCCTTCACTGGTCAGCCTCTTCCCTTTGTCAGCTATGGCGGGAGTTCAATGGTGACCTCGTTGACTGCTATTGGGGTTTTACTCTCGATATCGCACAAGAACAAAAGACTCGCGGCTGGAATTGCACGAACCACGAAAAGGCGGAAATCTGCCAAGAGAAGAAGATCACTTGTAAATCGACGGAGGGAGATGAATGCGGTTGCTAGTGTCGGCCGGCGGAACCGGCGGTCACATCATACCAGCTCTTTCCGTAATCGCTGAGCTGGGCAATATAGATACCGCGCTTGAGGTGCTGTGGATTGGCACTGAAGGCGAGATGGAAGAGGCACTTGTCCCTCGTGAAGGATATCGCCTGGTTACAGTTAGCGGCGGCGGCATTCACGGTGTTGGCATTGGAGCCAGCCTGAAGAACATGACAAAGTTATATCAAGGATGGCGGGACGTCTTTCAGGCCCAGCCCCTTCAACTCTTCCACCAGGTGCTTCAG
>JBDLKB010000015.1:0-11964 GCA_039714055.1 Chloroflexota bacterium | reverse complement strand
GGAGGAACCGCCGCCTCACCCCAGCGTGGTCCCACTAGAACATAAAGCCATCCAGTATATGTTGAAAACCAAGTCACCCGACTGCCCAGTTCACCTGGCGCCTTGTCATCATTCCCAGGACCTTGGTTTTCGAACGATGGGCCAAAATACAGTATCAGATTCGTGTCCGTTCCGGCTGCCAAGTTGAGCGTTTCGCAAACTAGATTCATTCCTGGCTTGACCCACAAGCGGAAGAAATCATTATCCGGCTGATTAGGATCACTGCCGGCCCAAGGGACAAAGTTTAGATTGTCATACTTGACATTCGCCGCAATGATGGAGGATAGCTCGAAATTATAGTTTGGCTCGAATGCATCAGCACCGGGGATGGAGGTTGCTGGTGGAGGAGTGTTAGTGGCAGGCAGCGGCGTACCGGTAGCAGTGGGTAACGGGGTTGATGTCGGTGGAATCTCGTCAACCCACAGCCGGTAGGTCTTGCCAATCGGATCCTGTAGTGCCGCAGGGTCAAGATTTACCACCTCAACACAGTAGAACGCATCGGCGGCTGAATTAAAGGTTACAATAGACCCCAAATCGCCCGGGGCAGCATCGTCGTTCCACGTGATAAGAGGACCATCTATACCGGGTCCGTATACACTGATTTTGGTATCCAATCCCACATCGACAGCAGTTCCCACCTGATAAATCCTGCCGGTTTTGCCCCAGAACCGATAATAATCCTTGTCTTCATCCGGCGGAGACCCCGTCAAAGGTACAAAAGTCAACATAGGGATATAGGCACCAACAGAGATGGGAGAGGACTCGGCACAACTATCATTAGGTTCGTAAAAGTCCGAGTGCATCGGGGTTGATGTAGGTGTTTTAGTAGGTGTTGGAGTCCATGTGGGGGTGTCGGGCGTCTGCTGTGGTTGAGCAGCACTATTCACAGAGGCCAAGACCAGATTCAACGGCGAATGCAATAAGAACAAGAGCACTACAAAGGCAACGACTCGCCTCATCTTTGTGTTTGATACGCTTGACTCCATTTGATTACTATAGCATAGCGTTTTGTCAGCGCAAACACCCTACCGCACGACTGACTTGCTCTCCATTGGATGTCTCTGTCTTGCCTGCTCAACATGGCTCATTAGACTTGAGAAATCGACCGGCTCCAGCTCAAAGCCTTCACTCCAACGCCTGGTTTCAGCTTCCCACACTTTGGTGGGCCATTGATGACGCTCCTTTGTGACCATCCCAGGTCGTTGTGGTGGAGTCACCCCACGTAGCCGCTTAGAGTTGCCATACAACATAGCCATATTGACATCGATTACTTGTGACCTTGCCAGTATCTCACGCATATCTTTTGTAGATAGGAAGGTAAAAGCTGATAAAACAACATCATCTGAAGAAATTTGACACGCCACCAAGTAATTTTCAGAAGGAACTCTTCTTTCACGACCGCCGCGTGAGAAACCTTTCATCGGATAGCGCCACACAATCAATTCTGATTGCGCGAGGTCAACCTGTATGGTCTCTACCCCTTTATTGCTTGCCACAACAGCGTCTTGGAGCAGGGTCAAACTGCGACCGCTTTTCCACACGCGCTTCAGGAATTTCTCAACCAGGAATCCTCCAACGATAGCGAGAACAACAGCGAATATCAAACGCAATATCGCACGGTAATCATCCAGTTCAGTTCCCTGAATCAGGGGACGAAGTATCCAGCTGTCAACAGCAAAATAGAAAAGAATTCCGAGAACGAGCATGGATAGCGGGACTGCAACTTCGATTCCGCGATGTTCTCGGTCAGCAGGTAGTGTTGTATTCGTTTTCATAAACTGATAGCGAATAGCTTCTTAGCGGACAGCTTTGAGGGCACTACGATAGAGGGAGATGTGGTCGCGCACCGCAACATTCCAGGAGAAATCGATTTTCATTGCCTCTTTCTGAAGCTCGCGCCAGTTGGGGCCCTCGTGGTAGACCACCATTGCTCTTTGAAGCGCTTCCCAAAAGGCATTGACGTCATACTCGTCAAAGGTAAAGCCCAACCCGCCCTGATCCACATCTGTTACTGTGTCAGCTAGACCTCCCACCGAATGAACTATGGGAATGCAGCCATAACGCATGGAAATCATCTGACCAGTGCCACAAGGTTCATAGAGAGAGGGCATGATGAGCATGTCGCTACCGGCGAAAATTCGATGCGCCAACGCATCATCAAACTTGAAAAAGACCCTAGCCTTGTCGACAAAATCAACAGCCAGAGTGCCAAACAGCGTATGGTACTTGCGCAACCCTAATCCCAGAAGAACAAAGAATGCTTCACCCCCATCTCCTCTCATCAATCTGCGCACAGTCGGGACAGCAATATCACAGCCTTTCTGATCTACCAGACGACCCACCATCCCGATAAGAGGTGTATCCTCTTTCACTGGCAATCCCAACTCGTTTAAAAGTGCAAGTTTGTTTTCAATTCTGTCATCAATTGACTGCTCGGTGTAACGTCTCACTATATGTTCATCAGTCTCAGGATTCCATCGCGTGCTGTCAAATCCACGCAGAACTCCCATTAGACGGTCGCCCCTCTTCCGTAACAGCGGAGCCAATTTACCGCCCCACTCGTCGGTCACGATCTGTTTTCCGTAAGACGGGCTAACAGTACTGACCATATCAGAGTGTGCAATACCTCGAGCCATAAAATTGAACTGCCCGGGCTGTTCTATCCCTGCCAGCAGAGGAAGTGATTCGTCAAGCCCGGCAAAGCGCAGTATCAGACGACCGGCTTCACCCTGATAACCGAGATTGTGAATACTGAACACGGTCACTGTGTCCTGAAAGTACTGATACTTGGATCTAGCTGTATCGAGGATCATGGGAATTAACGCCGTGTGCCAATCGTTGCAGTGAATAACATCAGGCTTCCAATCGAGTTTCTCAACTAACGCGAGCACCGCTCGAGCAAAGAAGGCAAACCTTTGAGGATCATCATCAAAGCCGTATACACCATCGCGATGAAAGTAGCGTTCGTCCCATATAAAATAGGCGTTGACTTCCGAATCAGGTAATATTGTTTCGAAGGCAGCGGCTCGCTTGACTCTACTGCCTAAATCGACATCCAAACTGCCGGAAATTCGCTTCAACGCGTACCGTTCGCCATCTATCTGCCTGTAGCGCGGGAGGACTACCCTGACATCGTGCCCTTGGCTCTCCAAAGCTTTGGGAAGAGCACTGGCGAACTCTGCTAATCCACCGACCTGGGCAAAGGGCGCAACCTCTGAGGACACAACAAGTATTTTGAGTTTGTCTTTTTCGCTCATAGTATTCATCTGCTCTGCTGACCGATATTGTGATTGGTAATTATACTAGTCACAAGAGTGATGACAATCACCACCGGTGGCGCGAGCCAAGGCGCGCGGACAGGATAGGGGACACAGAATCGGAATGGTGCGTCTGGAGAATAAGGTTTTGGACTAGTAGTAGGTTCGCTGCCGATCGAGAAGAAATCTGGTGGCTATACCGCCGGTGACAAGCCCTATGGGAATTCCCGCTATTGTCTCACCCCAGCGCCACACAAATATGAAGTCAAAGAATTGAATTGACCTCTCCGGTCCACCTATGATGGCCGCAACTATCCAGGTGAATGCCCCAAGGAATGCTCCGCCGATGATCGCGCCCAGGATGGCAATCGTGCCCCGCGCACCCCCTCGTATCACCATCCACAATGAACCGAACCATAATGCGAGAGCGGAGCCAACAATAGCACTATTCAATGATTCAGGAGATGAAACTACTCGCCTTAGATGGTCCGTTGACACAAAAGCGTCAGCGTATGCTGACAAAGCGATGTGGATCAACAGCCCAGCTATAAAACCACCAATAGCCCAATAAACCAATGATATCCACTGATCACCCAAAAGAACCAACATGATAACAATGGGCCCCGCCAAGGCCCCGGCAGCCAGTCCTGCGGTCAAGTCGTTCAACCCAAAGTAACGCCCCACCACCCCGACTAGTGTCCCAAATACTGCACCCATCAGCACCCAAGTCACGAACCTCTGTAATCCCTTCATGATCAGCCCCTTGGTATTTGTTGTTGCAATATTATAATACTACTAGATTATATGCTAGTATATCTTCTCGAGTCAATCACACTGACTTCCTATAGGGATTGCCTTCCATGATGACAGTTGACCTCGGGCTTTATGCAGATTGTCACTAACTGCCGCCAGTTTGATTATTCATACTTGTCTGAACGAATATCGGCCTGCTAATAGCGCAGGTGAACGACTATGACCAAAGATCAACAAGAGGATTCTCACAATAAGGCGCCAGAACGTACACGACTTCCAAAGGGCAGAGTAATTGTCTATGGCAAGTGGTGCAAAGAGTGTGGTATATGCGTCGCCTTTTGCCCTCGTGATGTCCTGGGTACAGCAAGCGATGGTTCTATCGTAGTAGTGAAACCAGAGGAATGCACCGCTTGTCGTTGGTGTGAGTTGCACTGTCCTGACTTTGCCATTGTGGTAAAGAAGTTAGACACAGAGAGCGATTAACCAAAGTAATCGACTAGTTCTTGAGTATTATTATGTCAACATCTCAACTGGTTCAAGGAAACGAAGCCTCAGCCGCCGGAGCTATTATGGCAGGATGCCGCTTCTTTGGTGGATATCCCATCACTCCCTCTACCGATATTGCGGAATACATGGCCCGCAAACTTCCGGAGGTCGGCGGAGTATTCATTCAGATGGAAGACGAGATAGCCAGTATTGCCTCCATCATTGGAGCCTCCGTTGGTGGAGTGAAAGCGATGACTGCCACATCTGGTCCTGGATTCAGCCTGATGCAAGAGAACATCGGCTACGCTGCCATGGTTGAGGTTCCATGCGTTATAGTCAATGTGATGCGCTTGGGACCGAGTACGGGGCGTCCAACCAGTCCTTCGCAAGGGGATGTAATGCAGGCAAGATGGGGGTCTCATGGTGACCACCCGATCATCGCCCTCACGCCCTCGAATGTTGAGGAGTGTTTCACCCTTACTGTGCGAGCCTTTAACCTTTCTGAACGGTATCGCACACCGGTTATCGTCTTGATCGATGAGATAGTGGGACATATGAGGGAAAAGATCCATTATCCAGATCCTTCCGAGGTTAAGGTCATAGATCGGCTGAGCCCTACCGAGCCGCCGGAATGGTACAAACCTTATGGCAGCACACCAAGTAACGTGCCTCCCCTTGCTCCATTCGGTACGGGATATCGTTACCACATGACTGGCCTGCACCATGATGAAGCCGGGTTCCCCACCGGTCGAGTTGATGAAATCGCCCCTTGGTCAAATCGGGTATTCCGCAAGATCAAAGATAATGTGGAACACATTGTCCAATATGATACTGATGGCATCGAGGATGCCCGAACGGTGATCGTTGCCTATGGCTCTGTGGCGCGCGCGTCCAGTGAAGCCCTTCGGATCGCTCGTACCCGTAGGCGCAAGGTTGGTCTATTGAGACTAAAAACCTTGTGGCCTTTTCCGACCCGGGTTGTGGCTGACGCATGCCGAGACGCACGTCGGGTCATTGTGCCAGAGATGAACCTGGGGCAAATTGCTATCGAAGTTGAGAGGATCGTAGGTGACCGAAAGGTTAGACGAGTCAACCGTATTGATGGTGAAATGATTACTCCTCAACAGATTCTAAATGCTATGGAGAATTAGCGATGGGCTCAAGGGAATATCACTCTGCATATGAATACCTGAGACCGTCAAAGAAATTCCCCCATCTTTGGTGTCCTGGCTGCGGCATTGGAATCGTGATGGGTGCTATCATCCGCGCAATAGACACGCTATCACTAGACAAAGACCGTGTTGCCATTGTGTCAGGAATTGGGTGTACCGCTCGTATGCCTGTCTATATGGACTTTAATACCATGCATACCACTCACGGTAGAGCATTGGCGTTTGCCACCGGTTTGGCTCTGGCTCGACCAGACATGACCGTCATCACCGTAATGGGCGATGGTGACGCCTTGGCAATCGGCGGCAACCATTTTATTCACGCCGCGCGCCGCAATATGGGGATCACTGCCGTCATAGTCAACAACCAGATCTATGGCATGACTGGGGGACAGGTATCACCTACCACTCCTGCGGGGAAACGAGCCAGCACTGCCCCGTTCGGCAATATCGACAAACCGTTCCCGGTAGCTGATCTTGCGGTGGCAGCGGGGGCTGCTTTCTTTGCCCGTTCAACAGGATACCATTCGCATGAACTCGAGCGTTACGTCCGCATAGGCATCGAAACTCCCGGGTTCGCAGTCATTGAAGCCATCAGTCACTGCCATACAACCTACGGGAGGTTGAATAAACTTGGCGGCGCGGTGGAAATGATGCGATACATCAAGAGCAATTCAATCACTCAACGGGCAGCAGAAAAGCTTCCTCCCGAAGAAACAAGTGACAAGTTTGTCCGCGGGATATTTCATCACGACACTGACAGACCAGACTACTACACACTCTATCGAGATATCCTTGAAGAGGCTGGCGGACTGGATCTGGCAGACCAACGAATTAACGGGATAGTGTCTGCATGATGGAAAAGACATCTCCACGCTATGAGGTGTGCCTAGCTGGCTCGGGTGGCCAAGGAATGATCCTGGCAGGAATAATTCTGGCTGAAGCTGCGGCAATTTACGACGATCTAAACGCCGTGCAGACCCAGAGTTACGGACCTGCAGCCCGTGGCGGTGCCAGTCGCACCGAGATCATTATCAGCACAGAGGTGATCCACTATCCCAAGATCATCAAGGCAAATCTACTGCTAACAATGAGCCAGGAAGCGTGCGACAAGTATTTCTTCGACCTCCGACCTGATGGGCAGCTGGTGGTAGATACCGAATTCGTATCTCGTATTCCCAGCAGCAGCGCAATTGCCTTACCGATCACACAGATTGCCCGCAAAGTTACGGGTAAGGCAATCACCGCCAACATTGTTGCTCTGGGTGTCATCGGTGGTGCATCAGGCATTGTCAGCAAGAAGGCTCTTATCGATGCGGTCACTAGCCGCGCTCCCAAAGATACAGTGGAAATAAACTTGAAAGCACTGGAAGCCGGATGGAATTCTGTCGTTACTGCTGAACCAAGTTCGGCAACTTGATTTCCTCCATCAGAACAACCCCATTACCCCCTCACACAACTATGAATTTTCCAAGAAACATGACGCACAGTTACATCAGCGCAAGGACCGACTACCTAGAGGGCTAGAATGAAACCCCTCATTTGCGTGACTGTGGCTGTTCTTGTCTTTACTCTCCTCGCCTCTTGTTTGCCCCCTGCTCCATTCGAAGAAGCAACCGCAGTTCCTACCCCTACGAGGCAATTGCCGACCCCAGAGAGAACCATCACCGAAACTCCAACTGTCGCTAGTATTGATGCAGTCAGTACGATCTCCGTTTCGATCGATACCGGCTCACCCCAAGTATTAGTTGACTGGATAGACCAATTGATCCAAGTCTATCCGGAACAGTTCCAGTTAGCAGATAGTGAGTATTCTACGGTACATGTTGGCATGTCTCCCGATCTGCAGCTAGGAGACTGGGTTTATGTTGCTATAACCCAATTCTCCAACTTGACCGATCAGGTTATGTTCTCGGACATCTCCTCCGCATGGGTTGGTCAAGCAACTGGAGTACTTGAGGGGTGGCAGGTGGTCCTGACCGAGGACGCGGTGTTGACATTGCAGCATGTATTCTCTGGTCCACCTGCGGACCACTCAATAGTTGAACCTCATACAATTTCAAAGCACCTGTGGCAACATACGAATAGCTGGTCGATTGTCCCTTTTGAGACACTCGAGCCTCGATTGAAGGTGCTCCATGTGGATGGGTTGTCACCGCTTGATAAACCTATTGATTCAGCCTATCCACTGACGGTTCCCATTGGTTTAAGAGGAACAGATGAGGATATAAGCAAAGTTCATTCTGCCTTGCGCACACTGCCTGGATTTCCCCAACGCCTAACCAATCGTGACGAGGAAAAACTGACAGTACTGGCAATGACAGGGGTCACGGCTCTAGTTAGAGCTACTGCATATCAAATGGAGGCATATGGTATCAACTTCCCGGGAGAGATAGTCAGCAAAACACTCAGCTCAGCAGACATCACCCATATTAGCAATGAAATCGCGTTTTCCCCTGACTGCCCCTTCCCTGATCCGGCGGTACAAGAAGAAGGGCCTCTGCGGTTCTGCTCCAGGGATGACTATATTGAATTACTGGAGCTTATAGGCACAGACATTGTCGAGCTAACCGGAAACCATTTGAATGACTGGGGGCACGACGCATTGCTTCATACCCTCGATCTGTACCAGCAGCGGAATTGGTCCTGGTTTGGCGGTGGCGCAAATAGCCAAGAAGGCTTGAAACCTCTCATAGTGTCTGCACAAGGTAATGACATCGCCTTTATCGGGTGCAATATTCCCGGTCCGCATAAAGCCTGGGCAACAGAGTCATCACCTGGTGCAGCCCCTTGCACCATCGAGTCCATATCTGAAGTGATCAGCGCAACTCGGCCATTGGTAGACGTGATTGTTGCCGGTATTCAATACTATGAATTCTACACTTACACCGCCACCTCACAGCACCAACTCGATTTTCAAGCCTTGATCGACGCTGGCGCGGTCATTGTCAACGGCAGCCAGGGCCACCATGTGCAAGGTTTTTCACTACCTGAAGAGGGTGGATTTATCCATTATGGGGTGGGTAATCTGTTCTTTGATCAGATGGATCAGATAGGTACTAGACAGACCTTTATTGATCGGCACGTCATATACCAGGGGCGACATATCTCTACCGAGCTCTGGACTGGAATCATTGAAGCCTGGGCGCAACCGAGATCAACCACTCCTTCAGAACGCCAGGAACTGCTCCGGGCGGTGTTTGAGGTAAGTAACTGGTAATATCATAGGTGAAAGAGGTGAAAGGAGAACATCACCCTCCCGCCCAGCGCTAATCAGAAGATGATGAACCATAACCAATTTGACAAAATCGTGCAGGAGGCGGTGCAAGAGCTTCCCGCAGACATCCGCGGAATGCTTAGCAACGTTGAGATCACAGTGGAGGACAGACCGTCTGCGGAACTACTCGCCAGTCTGGGTCTTCCGCCTGGTTCAGCTTTGTTTGGTCTCTATAGGGGGATTCCTCAGACAAAACGATCAAGGTCTTACAATCTGGTTCCACCCGATCGGATTAGCATATTTCGCGAGCCAATAATCCGTGCTCACCAGTCACAAGAGGCAATCAAGCATCAGATCATGCGCACAGTACTTCACGAGATTGGGCATCACTTTGGTCTAACGGAGAAACGTTTGCGAGAACTCGGTTATGGATGAGGATAGCCGATTAGCGTGCAACCTCAATTAACTCGAACACCAATTCCTCTGACGGGGCGCGAACAAGATAGGTTTCATCTTCACTTTGGAACAGGCACAAATAGTAATCATCACTCCAGCACAGCCCGTCAGATACATCACCATCGCCACTCCACCCAAAGCGCTGCCTGCCGTATTCAACAATCGCGTTAACGAACTCGTCGGCTTCATCCTCTGAATCCCAGACAATGTCCGAAAGCATAACTATCTCTTGATCTTCCTGATGTAAAAAGACCACATATGTATCTCCGCCCCATCCTGCGCTTGCATCGCTAGCCATCTCAATTTCGAGTTGTTCAAGCAAGAACAATCTTAATCCAAATTCACCCAGTACGTTGCTGTCAATGTACTCCCACTCAACTCCTAGCGTGTCAGTTAGTGGTGGCAGGGAGACATCTATCGGCACCTCCCCGGCCAAGTACAGTTCGGGGTGAAGGATATGCTCTGTAGATTGAGGAATATCAGCATAGGCTTTGTCCAGCTCATCAAAGCCTCCTCTTTCCGCCAATCTCTGGGCAAACACAAAGCCAGCTTCATAAGGAAACACCAGCTGCGCTTGTATTGCTGGCGGGGACCCCTCTAGCTCTTGTGTCTCTGCCGACATTGACTCTTCAAACAACTGACGCATTTCGGAAGCGTCAAGGTATTGAATCATATGAATCTGCATGGTCAAAGTTGCGTCACCCTCGATAAGCGAGGCAAGAGCAAGTGCAGCATCGTCATTCAGGTCATCGGAGTCAAGTAATTCGAGATCATAATGTTGATCTTGTAGAGCGTGTGTAAGCTCGTGAACAAAGACTGTCTTATCAAGCGCAGTGAACCCATGATCATCATCGATGATGGTCAACGCTTCTTCCTCGTAATCATAGAAACCACCGATCTGTTCGGTGTACAAGTCAGTCATTAGACCGCGAAGATCTATATTCAGGTCCACTAACTCAAAGGCTGCCAGTTCGATCACGCTTCTCCATTCTTCTTCGTCAGATAGTTCTTCATCTAGTGTGCGCTCGACCCAAGCAGCGAGATCGTATCGATCAAATAGCTGGCGAGTTACAGGCTCAACAAGATCAAGTTTGCGAATCTCCTGAACCTGCAACTCAATCGTGTCTAGTGCTTCATAAATGTCGTAATCGATACCGCTAGCCTCAACAGTTGGTGTTAGCTCCGGTGTGAGAGCCAGAGTTTTTTCCTCAACTTCCGCTTCCAATTCAGAGACGTACGACGATAGTTCTTTTTTTCTTTCTTGAGATTCGTCAATCTCAGCCTTTAGAGCGTCTACCTGGTTCTCGAGCTGGGCTATCTGACTGGTTTCGCTATCTATGTCAGATTGGACTTGCTGGTACTCGGTAAATATCAAGACACTCGCTGCGATTGCGCCAATGGCTACCGCCGCGAATAGAAGAACAGCACCCCACAGAATTGCCTTAGACACAATCCACATCCTCTTGAACAGTCATCGATATGTCTGTCACCGGGTTTCTCGCCAATAACTCTATGTTCATCTTCAATTGGATATCTCCCATTCACCAATTGGCGCCCATGGAGCCTGTTCGGCTAATCTCTCGTCAAGCATCGGAAGGGTTTCCTGAGTAAATGCATCGTATATCACCAACGCGCCGGTAATCTTACCCGATACCTGCTCAAGAGGAAAATCGAAATATTTCGGATCTTGGACCCTAGATCCAGCGATCCACTTTAATGTGGGAATGGATCCCAGTGCAGGGATCCCATCATTTTGCGCTAATTTGATTTGCGAATCCTCGTCTATCAACCAAGCTGAGGTGACATAGTCTCGAAGAACAGTATGAGATGCGGCGAATTCCAATACTATCTCATTGGGGTATCGAGACGTAGAGGCGGGTCCGAGAAATACAATACCGTCTCCAAAAGGAACATACCGTTCGTTTATGTGTGAATCTGGGATTGACACCCTGGTTGGACGATCTATACCTCTCTCAATACGCAGTTTGGTTTGGCCTGGAGGGATATTGTGTACTGTGGTTTGATAGGCACTGGCTTCAAGCGCAGGGATTTGAGATGAAGCAACCACAGTGTTCCCGCTAACAATATCAAATTGCAAAGACGATGAACTCTTGCGTGCAAACCAATGTAGGTAAAGTCGGAGACGACCCGGGATTGACTGGTCCCAATCAACTCCTATTAGCGAAATCTCTTTGGTAAACCTCTTGTTCATCTTGCGCTGGGTAAAAGGAGCGGTGAATTGCAGCCCCTTTTCAACCGTAAGCATCTGCTGTCGATCTGGTGTTATCCCCTCTCCGTACACTCCCACTTGCAGGCTGTAGAGACCGGGAAGCGCACCGGGACGCATTTCAAGCCTGAATCTGGTAATCTGGATATCCCCGGGGTTGAGATTGACAGAATCAAGTATCCGATCGTGCTGCCCATAAGACGCACCGTCGAACCCAATTAGATGGCAGGACAAGGTGAAATGCGCATCGTCTTGAGTAGGACTCCAGGCAATTGACAAATCGTATCCAGACCCGTGTTGTTCAATTCGATAGCCTACAAGTCTGACCGTACCACCCAACACCAATTCTGTTGGTTCAAA
>JBDLKB010000014.1:0-12081 GCA_039714055.1 Chloroflexota bacterium | reverse complement strand
AGAGGGGATCGCTTCCAGCAGGTCTTCCTGATTGGCACGTATCATCTGGGCGGTCAATTCTCCTTCTCTCATCAGACCGAAATTAAATACCATGTGCAATTCGTCGGTGCCGTCGCCATAAAAAACAATGTCGCTCGTCTCACCGATAAGCACCCGATCCTCGTACTCATCCACCACCAGGCGCAGTTCTTTCATCAGTTCATGTACACCGGGCTGCTCCACCTGCTTTTCAAAGATCGAAAGCCAGAGTTCTGACTGCCGCTTCCTCTCGTCCTCTGTTTCTGCCATGTTTCGCATGTTCCTCAGATCGGTCCAAGTGAGATCAGAGTCGTGATCGGGCATAGCTGGATCCTCGAAAATGGTGCCGATGGCATCCAGGCGGAAACCATCCACCCCCATATCCAGCCAAAATCGCACCACATCGAACATGGCTTGTTTGACCTCAGGATTGCGCCAGTTGAGGTCGGGCTGCTCTTTGAGGAAAAAGTGATAATAGTATTGACCAGTTGCTTCACTGTATTCCCAAGCGCTGCCGCCAAAGGTTGATAACCAGTTATTTGGAGGTCTATCACCTCTACCGTCGCGCCAGACATACCAGTCTCGTTTGGGGTTGTCGCGGCTGGAGGACGAATCGGTGAACCAGGGATGTTCATGTGAGGTGTGGTTGAGCACTAGATCAATGACTATGCGAATGTCGCGCTGATGTGCCAGGTCAAGAAATCGCTTGAATTCATCCAGAGTGCCGTATTCCGGTGCCACATCTGTGTAATCCGCCACATCATATCCGCAGTCATGTTGAGGTGATGGGTAATGAGGTGAGAGCCAAACAGCGTCGATGCCCAGTTGTTTCAGGTAATCCAGCTTGCTGATCATGCCTGCCAGATCGCCAATCCCGTCTCCATTTCCATCAGCAAAGCTGCGGGGGTAAATCTGATAGAACACCGCACTTTGCCACCATTTTGCATCTTTCATCAAGTCCAATCCTTTCTAGCTGCCGTCAATCGCAGCATAATTCAATGTTTCTATCACAACCGCCACAGAGGTCAACTTGCTCCATTTTTGCCGCGATAATGCGAGTGTGCTACACTGACAAGTTGTATCTAAAGCCAATCATAAAAGGGTCCGCGACATGACATCAAAGGTAATCCTGGCAGATGATCACACCATGTTCCGCCAAGCGTTGGGCTTGGCGCTAGCGCAATCAGAAGATATCGAACTTGTCGGTGAAGCGTCAGATGGAAAGGAAGCCCTGCAACTGGCAGAGGAATTCAAGCCCGATGTGATGGTTCTCGATGTCAGCATGCCTCGTACCAATGGCATAGATGCATGCAGAAAGCTTCAGTCTTTATCACCAAATACCAAAGTGATAATTCTGTCGCGCTATTCATCGCAGGATAAAGTGATACAGGCGCTCAAGGCTGGCGCTGCTGGCTACATCTTGAAGAGTGATGCGGTCGAAGAACTGCGTAATGGCATTGATACCGTGCAGAAAGATCAAATCTACCTCAGTCCCCCTCTTGTTCGCCCAATTGTAGAAGGCTATTTAGAGTGGGTTGAGCAGAGCAGCACATCACCAGTTAAATTATTGACCGAACGAGAACGCGAGGTGCTGCAGCTTGTTGCTGGTGGCAAAAGCAGCGCTGACATAGCCGAGGAACTGGAAGTAATGGTGCGCACAGTTGAAACTCACCGAGCCAATTTGATGTCGAAACTAGGTCTTCGCAACGTGGCTGATGTGGTGAGATTCGCCTTTGAGCACGAATTGATCCTGACCGAGGACTAGGCATAGCGACCGACACAGCCGCTTTGCCAGCGTTTGCCCACAAGGCATAGTTCCTCTCACCTGTTCCCGCCTATAGGATTGTCTTGTTGCGCCTCAGTCGACGCTTGAGTGCAGACCAGCCGTCATGTAACACCATGCCCGCTATTGCGGTCGGGTGCACAGGGATACCGTTAATGGGGATATCCAACTCCTCTTTATCGCACACGGTGGATTCGTTCGCTAGATCGATCTCTGGTTTCAGCTTTGCGATCTGCATTTCTGCCTGAGCTGCTGGCTGAGTGGCGAGGATATCATCGATCCGATGCATCAGATCCACTGCACGGTTGATGCGGTCTTCGATAATCTTGGCTTCGTCTTGCGGCACCAGTCCATGGTCAGCTTTCAACCGGTTCAATCTCAAGCCCGCATCATAGGTCGCCCGCGCAATATCATCCCGGCTCATCCACTTGGTTTCGTAATTCAACACATGTTTCCAGGTTGGCTGCAGCAGAGCGCGCGCATGATCCGCCAGGGTGTGGTCCCGCAATATGTAACCATGTTTTTGTGGATTTTCATATGCCAGGCTGCCCGGGTCCAGGAACGGTGCCAGGGGTGATATAAAGGGCCACATCCTGCCGTCCCCGTCGTATGTCTCCATGAGATCGCCAGCATAGTCGATGGTCTTCATCACCGAGGTGTAATCCTGTCCCGGCATACCTATCATAAAGAAAACATCCAATCGCTGGCACCCCACATCCAGCAGAGCATCCATTGTCTCTTCTATCTTTCGTCCCGGGTACGGCTTACCCGAAAGAGCGCGAACTTGAGGGTCGTGAGATTCCAGCGAAATCTCTGCCACAAAGTTAGGCAACGCTTGCGCAATTTCCTCAATGAACTTGGATGACGCTGGGGTAAAGAATTCAACTATCACTTCACCCTGGTATCCGTGTATTGCTTTCAAGAAGCGCCGCGCATAGTCCATTCCTGCCTGACGTATATCGCCTAATACAAACACAGGTCCCCGATTAAAGCGATTGATTCTGCGGATGTCCTCAGCTACCTTTTCCGGAGCGCGAAAGGCAGGCTTTTCTCTGCCGGTGATAAGCTTTGAAGCTTCTGCTGAACCACCGCATATGGTGCAGTTGTGTACGCATCCTCTACAAGTCAAAGCTGCAGTTATGGGATAGGACATCCACTTGGCAAAAGGAATATAACTCAGTAAATCACGATAGCGTGCAATTGAACGGATCACCTGACGGTAGTCCAACAGCACATGATCCAGATTCTGCGGAATATATTCTTGTGGATTCACTTCGACTGAACCACCCTGCCCTCTCCAGGTAAGATTGGGAACTTGGCTGAATGTTGATTTGCCCTTGATCGCATCGACAAGTAGTCGCAACGGCTCTTCAGTCGAGTCTCCCCGGAGAATAAAATCGACCTGGGGATAGTCACGTATCAATTCGTGATGAAAGTATGAGGCGGTAAATCCACCCAAGACCAATGGCACATCGGGGTGATACTTTTTTACCAAGCGAGCAATCTCAAGTGCGCCTTGCGCATGCGGCAGCCAATGCAAGTCAATTCCAAATAGCGAGGGTGAGGTCAAAGATGCAATATACTGCTCTGCGTCGAAATTGGCGCGTCTCAACATACGTACTGCCAGATTCACGATCCGGGTGCGGTGACCATACCTTTCCAGATACTCTGCCAGCGTGGTCAAGCCGATAGGATACATCTCAAAGACAGGAGTGGAGGGCACCAGATCACTGATGGGTCCCCACAAGATCGCCCGTTCACGAAAATCGTAGACGGCGGGAGCGTGAAGCAGTATGACGTCGGGATCAAACATGATTGTTAGCCCAACCAGTGCCAAGCACTGGCTACTCGATAGATAGCACCTTAAAGCTCAATGACCCGTTCGGTGTACCGATTTGCACCTCATCACCGACCTGTCTTCCCAGAAGCTCTCGACCCAGAGGTGAGACATGAGATATGCAGCCGCTCAGCGGGTCCGCCTCTGCTGGAGTGACCAATTGGTAAGTCTCCGGTTCCTGATCCCCTTCCGAGATGGTAACCGTACTCCCTAACTGAACCATGTCGTTATTCTCTGGTTTCTTGAGCTCCACCATAGCAGCAAGAGTGGATTCAAGTCCATTGATTCGCACCTGGATCATTGACAGTTCTTCCCGAGCTTTCTCCATCTCGGTCACGTCTTCATCTTCAAAACCTTCGGAAAGCGCATCCGAGAGCCACGCAGTCACTTTGGGTAAACGCACATTCTTGAGTTTATCCAATTCAACACGCAAGCGCGCCGCGCCTTCAGGGGTCAGTAAAACCCGGTCATTGTCTTCCAATGCTGCAAGTTCCGCCGCAGCTTGTCTGGCACGTGCCGTTCTCATTTTTTCGGCTCGTTCGGCCGCTTGACTCATCCAGCCTTCCGTGTCTCCGAGATCAATCTCGCCCGATTCTTTTGCCTCCATCTTTTCAACATCGTTCAATGATATGGTTCCCTCGGCGTCATCGCTCTCATCGACATCATCATCCCAGGATTCGTCCTCCTCGTCTGGTGCATAATCGACCGCTATGGGATCTACCCTGACTACCACAAGCTCAGTTCCGCACTTGGGACAGGGGAAACGATCACTCTCCTGCCAATCCACATCTACGGTTATTTCGAGATCACAGTCCGGGCATTGAACCACCTGTTGTTCACCTCGTTCCTCTATATCCATTACCATAATATTAAATCCTCAACTACTTGAGCTGCTCTTGACCCGCATAGTGTCTATCCGGTCTCAGATGAGCAAGCACATCTTTCTCCTCACTGCTTATACTGTCCTGAATGATGTGAGTCAGCAAAACACCCACACCAGGACCTAACATATAACCCTGACCACACATACCCACCGCCAGCAACAATCCTTCGACCTCCTTCGCCCACCCTACTATGGGAAAACCGTCAGGGGTCATGGGATACAAACCGCGCCAGGTGCGGCGCACCTTGATATGGCGTAGCTTGGGCACCAAGTCGACCATTCGGCGTGACACCTGCGGCAGAAACACAGAAGTCTCGCGCCTGTCAGTTCCTTTGATTGGCGGATTTGGTGTAATGCAAAATGCTATTTGTCCTGTAGCATGCTGGTAAAAGTAATAGTTGGCAGAGTCGATCGTTGGTCTTATGTCAACTAACATTGGTTTGATAAATGGTGCCACAGGCTCTGTTATTCCCGCTTCATGCGAGTCGGGCTCAATTGGGACATCAACTCCTGCCATAGCTGCAACCTGGCTAGCTGCGGCTCCCGCAGCGTTTATGACCACCTGGCTATAATAAGTCTCCTTGTTGGTACAAACACCCACTACCTTTCCATTTGCCAGCGCCAGACCAGTGACGGTCTCACCAAAGTGAAATCTCGCGCCGAGACTCTTGGCGTGGCGATAGAAAGCCAGTGCTGACCTCATAGGACTGGCACTGCCGTCCTCAGACGAATATGTGCCGCCTATCAGCCCATTGGGGTTGAGAGCAGGTACTATCTCGAGGAATTCCTCTTTATCGTACCAATCTATATTCAAGCCGTGTTCTTTCTGGATCACGAGCAGGTTGCGCAGCGTCCGTTCTTCCTGCTCTCGGTAAGCGACGAAACTGTAACCTCCAGCGATCCACTCGATATCATCGCCATGTTCTTCCTTCCAGGTAGAGAACACGCGGATGCTTTCTTGACCCAGGTGAATCTTGGCTGGGTCAGAATGCGTCGCTCGAATGCCGCCAATTGCCGCCTTATTGCATCCCTGACCTACACTGGGATGCTTGTCAACCACGAGAACCTGCAGTCCAGCTTGTGCCAGGAAATAGGCAGTGGGAGCACCAATGCTTCCTGCACCGACAATGATGACGTCGTAGGTCAACTTACTCATCACCTGCCCCGGCAAACACACCCATCTCCACTTCTACAAATAAAGGTCGAGGTACATTCAATGTTACTTCATCCGGTGAGATTCCTAGCTCCCTGAATGCTCGCTGGATCAGCGGCTGACAGGTCTTTCCTCCGCACGCACCCATACCGGCACGAGTCAGCCCCTTGATCTCGTTGATATCTCTGCTGCCGGCTGCTATCAAATCCTTGATCTCCTGCAGCGTCACCCGTTCACAGCGACAAACGATTGTTTCATCAGTGATGCGTTCGGTGAGTTGAATCTTACTCTCCGGCTCCAAGTCCTGAACCATGATCCCCGCTATTCTCGGTGCCATCGAATCTGAGGCATGTACTTGTACCAATGCAGTGCGGTCACTGGCTCGCGTCAGGCGTACACGTTCTACTTGAACCTGCCCCAAAGCTTTGCCTTCAATATCCACCACAGTGACCATGTCACCCTTTTCGATCGCACCTGGACCAAATTCGTAAGGAATGGTCACCAAAGGATCGCCTTCCTTGCGTGCGTCCACCAAAGTGATAGCTAGCCCAGGGCAGATGGTAATGCATTTGTTGCAGGCTATACATTCTTTTCCGATCTCGTCAGCAATATACTTTGGAACCAATCTGATGTCTTCTGGTTCGATAAAGATGAGCCCCTGGGGACATACCGAGGTACAGGGATTGCAGGGAATCTCCTCGTTGCAATGAAAAATGGGCTTTACCACTCCGGGTTCAATCGGATGAGTATCTTCTAAAATCACTGCCCCCGGTTTGCTTTTGAGTACCTCGGCTATCTCTGCCCACTCTTCAGTCGATGTCGCTTCCAGATATCCCAGTTCAGCAGCAATGTCATGCCCTTTGATCTTGCCCGAGTATATCGCCGCTGACGCCTCGGCAATTTCCTCGGCATCACCTGCGGCAAAAACCTGCATGCCATACTCTGCAGCTTTGTGATAGAACTCGTCCACTGGATCCAATCCCACCGCAACCAGAACTGTGTCGCAAGCGAATTGCTTCTCAGTACCGGGTATGGGATTCCAATTCTCGTCGATGGCAGCTACGGTGACCGATTCCACTTGACCATCGCCATTGGCGCTGAGAACAGTATGCGAGGTCATGATGGGAACGCCAAACCGCGCCAGCTTGTCGCGGTGCACCTTGTATCCCCCGCATTTTGGCATCGCTTCCACCAATCCCGCCACCTCAATTCCTGCCTGCAGTGCGTGGTATGCAGCAATCAATCCCACATTCCCCCCACCAACTACAAATAAGCGGTTGGATGCTTTTACCATATCGCGGTTGACCAAGGTCTGAAATGCTCCAGCACCATATACCCCGGGCAAGGTGTTACCCTGGAAAATCAATGATTTCTCTCGCGCCCCTGCCGCTACCAACAAGGTTTTCGGGCGTACCAGGGCATATTCATTACCTTGCTTCAATATTCCGACCAAGCCATCGGAGAACACCGCTAACGCGGTTGAATCCAGCCAAATTTCTACGCTGGGATGGTCTCTCACCAGTCCCTCAAGCTTGGTGGCGATATCGATCCCTCGTGTGCCAGCATAACAAGCATTGATGCTGCCAAAGAAACGGTGTGTTTGCAGCACCAACTTGCCGCCCAGACGGTGCTTGTCATCCACCAAAAGTACTGAAACGCCCAGCTTGCCCAACTCGTCAACCGCAGAAAGTCCAGCAGGACCGCCGCCTATGACCAGGCACTCGACCTCGATGGTTTCCACCGCAGTAAATGACGAAGCAGATGTTTCCGGTAGCTCGGGGAGAGCGTTGGCTGGCTCAATGACCATTCCCTCTTTGACCAAAGTCATGCATGCTTTGACCGGCAATCCATCTGCCAGAACGGTGCACTGGGCACATTGTCCGTTGGCGCAATAGATCCCTTGAGGAGATTGATCCTTTATATGATGACCAAAGACTCTGACACCGTTGGCAAATAGAGCAGCAGAGATAGTCTCGCCCTCGTATGCGAAGCAATCAGATCCTTCCCAGGCAAGACGAACCCGATTCCGCTCCTCGGGGGTCAGAATCGGATGTGTTTGGATTCGTTGTTCCATACCCATCGGTTGCCTTTGCGCTGGCTTGTCGGCACTGGTCGCGCTTTCACGTCGAGGAATCCACCATATTGGGCTGCTGGTAGCTACTCACCATCAACCTGAACACGACCTGCGCCTGGTAATTTTCGCCAGAACGCGGCGCATTATATCAAAACAGTGTATGAAAACGCAAGGGTAGTTTGAGTGCTACCCGGGGCATAAAGTCTGGATACAAGAAACATGTCCTGGTTGCACTATCATTATCAGGGACTGAAATAGCTGATAATAAAGTGTGTAGAATTGAAACCTGGACACTATATTGATGGATTCCGTTTTCGTCAATATCGGCGATTGGGATGGATACAAAATCCTGGCTCAGCCCCCTGGCTCCAGGTGCTGGGTTACCTCTCGAGACTCACCTCATGACAGCCTCAAGCACCTCACTCCAGGCAAGTACCTCTTCATCGGCCCACCAACTACCTGCGACCTGCAGTCCCAGGGGTAAGCCAGCCTGGGTAGTGCCCGCTGGCAGATTTATAGTAGGTAGGCCGCTGTGAGTCCAGGGCAGATTCATGATCGAGTCACCCGTGTTTTCGAGGCCACGCGGCGCTGGACCTGTCGCTGAGGGCGAGATCCAGAGGTCTAGTTGATGAGTAGCCATCAGCTCTGTCAGTTCTCGACGGAGCTCCCAACAACTTGAGCGTGCGTTTTCTAAAGCAGCTTCGCTGACCAAGCGCCCGCGCAAGACCATGTCAGCCGTCTCCGGGTGGTAAAACTCTCTGTAGGTGGCGAACCAGTCGGAATGAACTCGCGCAGCCTCGCCGATTAGCAGATTGTCGTGCCTTTTCGCGATTGCCTCAAAGTCTGACATAACAGGCACAGAGCGAATCTTGAACCCGGCCTGCTCGAGACGCCGGCATGCCTTCCGGAAGTGCTGCAAGCTCTGATGAGAAGCCCTCTCCAGATAGGGTCCCTCAGGCACACCCAACACTCTGAGATTTGGTAGATCCTGCTCAGTACGCCACTCACTGCACAGCAGTCTAGCCGCCTCGTGGATCCCCTTCACATCAGGGGCAAAGAGTCCAACATGATCAATTGAGGGCGCTAGTGGAACTAGACCGGATCTGGACACACGATCGTAACTCGGTTTGAAACCTACGATACCACAGAAAGCGGCAGGCTTGATGATCGACCCTGTCGTCTGCGTACCTAGAGCCAGGGGACACAGTCCGGCGGCTACCGCGGCTGCGGAACCACTGCTAGAACCACCAGGTGTGTGATTGAGGTTTCGAGGATTCCGAGTTGAGGTGGGAGCAGTGTAGGAAAACTCACTCGTTGTCGTCTTGCCCAGAATCAGCGCCCCCGCAGCTCTCAAACTAGTGACACTATCGGCCTCAGCTCCCTGAAGATGCTCATGGGGTAGTCGGCCGCCAGCGCGCGTATGGCTCCCCTCTACATGGATGACGTCCTTGACACCTACAAGCACGCCGAAGAGAGGCGTCCTGTCACCGGGATGGGGAAAACGGTCTTCCAGAGCTTCCGCTTCCTGGCGCAGGCGCTCAAATCGCCCCTCCTCTGGAAGGAAAGCTCTGATCCTTGGTTCCCAGAGGGCAAAGCGGTCCCGAGCCCAGTTTATCTGTTCAGCTAGCGACATGGCGCTGAGATAGCCTTTGCTCCCGCTGGCTGCGATGCACGGCAAGAACACCAGCCAGTACGGCCATTCCCCCCAGAATCTGCCAGATTGTAAGGTGTTCGCCTAGCAGCGGTCCAGCGAGTATGGCAGCCACTACTGGCTGCCCCAGCAGAGTGGGCGCAACCAGCGAGGCTGGCAGGTAGCCAAGAGCATAGTTGATCGAAAAGTGACCGAGAATCTGGCTGACCAGGGCTAATGCAAGAAAGCTCAAGTAGGCCTGCGGTGGATAGCCGGTAAGGGGTTGACGAAGCACCAAGCTGGTGACCAAGAGGCCAATCGCCGAGGTACATGTCGCCAACCAGAAATAAGAGAGTGAATCCAGAGACTTGCGCCCCAATTGGGTGGTCATAAAGTAAGCGGCGTGAAATATGCCGCCCACAAGACCAAGGCTCGTCCCCAAGCCCAGTGTCACCGAATGGGCTCTGTCGAGACCGAGGATCGTCATCGCTCCAGTCACAGCCAGAATAAGACCAAACCAGAACAGGGGCCCGAGTCGTTCCCGGAACAGCAACATTGCGCCCAGCCCAACCCAAAGGGGGGCCGTGTTCAGCATCAGCGTCGGGTTTGTCGCGCCACTTAGCATCACGCCGGAGGACCAAAAGCCCAGGTCGCCGGCAAAGAACAACCCGCCCAACAGTGCCAACAGGACACCTTGTCTGGGCAGACCGCCCCTGACCTTGGCGCGCCGGAAAAAAGGTACTGCTAGCAAGACTGCGACAATAGCCAGCCGGTAGAAACTGGTGACCGGTCCAGGTGCATCCGCCCACCGGACAAAGATCGGGGCCAAGCCCAGGCTCAGAACCCCCAATCCCAGCGCACCGTATGCTAACAGTCGCTGTCTATCAGAATCTGCCATCTCGAAAGATATCAGCTGGCAGGCTGGTCACGAGTTGAGATAGGCAGACTGGATGACCTCGCTTTGGCGTAGTTCCTCGGCATGAAATGTCCTGGTTCAGAGACAGTATTAGGTGATCTTTACCACAATATCGGTAATGATATCCGCCGCACGATCCCCCTGATCAGCCGCATTTGAAAGGTGTCTCATCACCTCGCGCCGTCTGAGCATGTTCATGATGTGCTCCACGTCCTCAGGTCCCTGGAAAAGCTCATCGATCTTTTTGCGGTAAAGCCTTTCCACCCGATTTTCCATCGCCTTTGCCCGCATGGCATGTTCATTAGCAACACGGGGATGATCCTCCAGGCGTTGCAGAGCCAGATGTATCTCACTGGCTGCATCCAACAGCAAGTCTACCATCTGTACCAACGCCGCGTCAGGAGCGACCTGTAATATCTCCATTTCCTCAATAGTGGTGTAGATATAGTCGATGAAATCATCGATCGCTCGGGAAAGAGAGAATATATCCTCGCGGTCAATGGGAGTGACAAAGGTCTGGTTGAGTTCGTCGATGAGAATCCTGCGGCACTCATCCGCGTCCTTCTCCAGTTGCCGTGCTCTGGTCACGTTCTTGGGGCTAGGCTTTTTAAGATAGCTCTGCAGCGATTCCACGCTCGCTATACTGAATTCACCTTGCTCAATCAGCAGTTTGATAAAGTTACTCTGTCTTGGTTTGAGAAATCGCTTTAACCAGTCCATGTTTCACCTCAAGTCATCAAGGAATTTAGCGGATAGTAAACCAGTCCGGCTATCAAAGCTGTAACCGGAACCGTTAATGCCCAGGCAATGAGCATCTGATAGCCCACCTGCCACCGCACTTTGGAGACTCGCTCAGCCGATCCCACACCCATTATGGCGGAACTCATAACTTGCGTGGTGCTAACTGGGCCGCCAATCAATGCCGCTGTCAGAATTACTGATGCACCCGTAATCTGCGAAACGAATCCATGCACGGGCCGTATTTTATAGATGCGAGCGCCGAGCGTTTTTATCAAGCTCCACCCGCCCGTAGCCGTACCCAAGGCGATGGCTCCCGCGCTGACAGCTATCACCCACGTAGGAACCGTAAAGTCACTGATAGCGCCTTCCACTATCAGTCCCAGAGTGATGATACCCATCGTCTTCTGCGCGTCATTCGCGCCATGGCTGAGAGCAAGTCCTATTGAAGTAAGAATCTGCCCCCGCTTGAAGAATCGATTGATGCCAGGAGTAGCGCCGCGGAATATGAATAGCGTCAGATTCATCAATAGATAGCCTGCGATCAAGCCAACCACCGGTGAGGCGAAAAGTGAAACCAATACCTTGATCAAACCCTCGCTCTGAATAGCTCCAAGTCCACTGCCAGCAAAGATGGAACCAATAATACCGCCTACCAAGGCATGTGAGGAGCTGGAAGGGATTCCCAACCACCAGGTGATCAGGTTCCAGACGATAGCTGAGATGAGCGTGGCAATCACTGCCGCCATGGAGATGTGAGCTGGATTAACCAGACCCTCTCCGATGGTCTTGGCAACGGCGACACCAAAAAGGAATGGCCCGATAAAATGAGCCACTGCAGTACTCCACAACACAGCTCGGGGTTTCATCGCCCGTGAAGCTATCACTGTAGCTACTATATTCGAGCTGTCGTGGAATCCGTTGAGAAAATCAAAGATCAACGCGCTCGCCAGGAGAATGTAGAATGTAACACTCATAATTGGGCGTAGAATTATATCCGCACCGAGGGCAATCGTAAAGGTACTCACAATAAGGTGGTAATGTTGTAC
>JBDLKB010000013.1:0-12099 GCA_039714055.1 Chloroflexota bacterium | reverse complement strand
TTCAAAGGACTCTATGATGGGACCTTGCGCGTCAGTGGTTACTTGTTGGATCTGAACTGGATGATCACGAATAAGAGCCAGAGCCTCATGGTAACTTGGCGCTTCAACCAACACTGTGTCTCCGGGACTGGTAAACAGTCGCAGAATTGAATCTAGACCGCCCGACGATCCAGCGGTGATTATTATTTCATCAAGGCTTAGATCAAGTGATTCGTCATGGTGGAGCTTCTTTGCAATCCATTCTCTCAATTCAGGAAGACCGGCTTCAACACCGTAATTGAGAGCTGATGTATCATTTCCCCTCAGAACCTCTGCGCAGGCCACAGCCAGCTTGTCCGCTGGCAGCAGATCAGGATCCACATGTCCATATATGAACGGTATGGACCCTTCTGGGGCTCCCCCGGTTTGAACTGTCATTAACCCTGAATCTCTTCCGCAATAGTGTGCCTTTGCAATGACTTTAGTTGCCCCCGCATCGGTGGTAGGTTGCGAAGCGATTCAGTGAATTCAGTCACGACCTCTGCAAACAGCAGTCCCTCCGAGGCTGATACCCATTGAATCCTAAGCCGTCCTCTATCGATGCCCATATAGTCCATGAAACGGTGAAAGACCGGGAATCGTTTAGCTGTGCGGTGGTTTCCATCGCTATAATGACAGTCACCAATATGGCAGCCCAATACCATTACTCCATCAGCTCCCTGCATAAAAGTGCGCATGACTAGCTCGGGTGAAACGCGCCCGGAACATGGCACACGAATGATCTTGATGTTTGGGGGATACTTGCGCCGCGCCATTCCGGCTCCGTCTGCCCCAGCGTAACTGCACCAGTTGCAGAGAAAACCTATGATCTTGGGTTCTTTATTGATTTCAGTCATCAGTGATCTCCGAGATTGTTGTTATGTCGTTCCACTATGCTTCCATCGGGACGGGCTCAAGCGCGAACAGCGTGTCCATTGCTCCCATCATCTGCGCTACCAACTGTTCGTCAGTAAAGTGATGCAGAGTAATGCTCTTGGAGAGACAAGCGGCTACGCAGGTTCCGCAGCCTTTGCAAAGTGCTTCGTTCACCTCAGCTACCATTCTATCCTCAAGAAAGTCGATTGCGTTGTATGGGCACGAACCAATGCACATCTGGCATCCTACGCAGGTTAGAGCATTTACTTCAGCGATTGCTGCTTCAATCTCCACTTGACCTTTACCGATAATGGAGAGAACTCGAGCCGCTGCTGCTGATCCTTGCGCTACTGTGTCCGGAATATCTCGTGGACCTTGAGCGCAGCCAGCGATGAACACTCCATCGGTCATCGTTGCAATCGGGTCCAACTTGGGATGCTTCTCCTTGAAGAACCCTTCCCGGCTGCAGCTAATGCTAAATGTACGAGCGACATTATGGCTGTCGTGGCGCGGTTCCAAACCGGTGGAAAGAACTACCATATCTACTGGAACTCGCCGCTGCTCGCCAATCAATGTGTCTTCACCGGTCACGATCAGTTTGCCTTCTTCCTCTTCACCCAGCGTGGCATCGCTCACTGAAGCCGCACGACCTCGAATGAATTTGGTTCCTTCCTCCAACAACCGGTGGTAGAACTCTTCGTAATCCTTGCCCGGAGTACGGATATCGATGTAAAAGTTATATACATCCGCACCTGGCAACTTTTCGAGCACCAGATGCGCAAACTTGAGGGAATACATACAGCACACGCGAGAGCAATGCTCACGATATCTCACATCGCGGCTGCCAACACAATGGATGATTGCCACAGATTTGGGAACAGAGACTCCGTCGCGCAACAGTACCTTCCCCGTAGTAGGACCTGCTGCGTTAGTCATCCGTTCAAATTCAAGTGCAGAGAATACGTTGGGATACCTTCCGTAGCCATATTGCGGAATCCGCCTGGCGTCAAAAGCATCGTATCCTGTTGCCACAATGATATTGCCTACTTCGACTTCAAGGACTCGATCTTGCTGCTCATAGTCAATGGCTTGAGTAGGACAGACCTTCTCGCAAAGCCGGCACTTGCCTTTGAGGAAATATGTGCAGTGTTCCCGATCAATCACCGGGTACTTGGGCACCGCTTGAGGGAAGGGGCGGTAAACCGCTTTTCGGCGACCGAGCCCAGCTTCAAAGACATCATCGACGATGCGAACGGGGCACTTCTCTTCGCACAATCCACAGCCAGTGCAAAGCACCTCATCGATAGATCTGGCACGTACCCTGATCTTTGCCGTGAAATTTCCAATATAGCCAGATACTTTCTCGACTTCTGAGTAGGTTAGCAGAGTGATATTCTCATGATTCCCCGCCTCAAACATCTTCGGGGTGAGGATACAGGCAGAGCAATCCAGGGTGGGAAAGGTTTTGTCGAGTTGCGCCATGTGCCCGCCAACACTCGGTTCGCGCTCAACCAGATAGACCCGGTAGCCTGCGTTTGCAATCTCCAGTGCTGCCTGAATACCAGCAACTCCGCCTCCAACCACCAACGTGGCATCGTTCACCGGCGCTTGTTTTGGAAAGAGTGGTTCGTGATAGCGCACTCGGGAAACAGAGGCAGCAATCAACGCTTTAGCTTTATCGGTTGCCTCTCCACGGTCCTCATGTACCCACGAGGCGTGCTCGCGGATGTTGGACATTTCGCACAAGTACGGATTCATGCCCGCACGTTGGCATGCTCCGCGAAAAGTGGGCTCGTGCATGTGCGGTGAACATGATGCCACCACGACTCGATCCAGACCGAGTTTCTGGATATCCTCTTGTATCAATTCTTGTCCCAAGCTGGAGCACATGAAGGAATAGTCACGGGAGATCTCCACACCTTCAAGATCCGATGCCCACTCTGCTACGTGTTCACAATCCACCTTTGCAGCGATGTTGCTGCCACAGTGACAGGTATAAACTCCTATCTTCATAGTTGCTCCTTATCCTGCGAAAGCGGTAGCGGCATGGGGAGAGCCTTCTTATCGCGCTTCTTTTTGGGTTTCTCTATAGGCTGGGCTGCTTTTAACTTCTCTAGCATAGGCTCGACAGAAACGACATTCTCGCCAAAATGAAGGGTTGAGGGATCCATTCCCATTGCTAGCCCAAGGATCTGAGTGAAATATACAATGGGAATGTGAAAGTCAGTGCCGAATCGGCTGTTGACATAGGATTGGTAAGCGTCCAGGTTTAGTTGGCACATCGGACACGGCACAACGATTGCATCGCCGTTCAATTTTGCTGCCAGATCCAGCAGGCGGCGCAAGATTCCCAGTGCTATCTCCATTCCGATCTGGGGCATGTGACCGCCGCAGCAACTGGACTTGAGAGAATAATCTGGCACATGTGCCCCTAGACCAGAAAGCAAGCGGTCCAATGACTGGGGATTTTCGGTATCATCGAAATTCTGCTCCGGTCTGCCGATATAGCAACCATAGTACGGAATCAGGATCAAGCTATCCATACTGTGAACGGATTTTTCCCTTACTGCCTCACAACCGACCTCATTGCACACGATGTCCAGAAAATGCCGTGCTCGGACAGTCCCGGGGGTATAGGATAGACCTCCCTCAGCCAGAGCTTCATTCACATCTGCTCTCAAATCCTTGTGCTTGAGCATATTCTCATCAACCTTCTTCAGGTTGATGTAGCAAGCACTGCAGGGAGCAATCACCTGTGGGGTTTCATCTGCGTCAACTAGAGCTAGATTTCGTGCCACCAAGGCGTAAGCTGGGAGGTGATCGATGGAAAAATACTCAGTAGCACCACAGCAGTTCCAATCAGGGATTTCCTGTAGCTCAATCCCCAATTCCTTGGCGACCATTCGGCTGGTAGCATCATACGCTGCGCCGCTTGCTTCAGCAGTACATCCAGGGTAATAGGCGTACTTCATTTCTTTGCTCCTAATTCCTTTGCCTTTGCTAGAATAGCTTTGAGCTGTGACATGTTCTTTATTTTGTGAGGGCGCAATGTTAGTCGCCCGCGGCTCATCATTGCCAGCGCCATGGGTCCCATTTTCAAGCCACCTAGAGGATGGTGGGTGAGATAGTATTGGGTTGCCAAACCAAGCTCGAACGCACGGCCATAGTTCTCGATCTGGCCAACAAAGGTTTCTGAGAACCCAACTGCGTCAGTTGTGTACAGGCCAGATTCTATTGCCTGGTGCTTGAGATGATACATGATGTCGGTGATCGGAATCTCCTGCGGACATCGAACGGTGCAGAGATAACACGAAACGCAATACCAAAAGGTATTGCTCCGCAACACTTTGTCATCTAGTCCAGCAGCGATCATGGCGAATAACTTTCGCGGTCTGTAATCCATGTCAGGTCCAGAGGGACACGAACCGCCGCACATACCACACTGCAGACAGGTCTTGAGTTTCTCTCCACCCGGAAGATCATCCAGGATCTGTCCCATTACGGTGTTGGGATCGTATGACATCTTTCCTCCTACAGGAAGCTCTCTAGAAACTCGGCAACTTGCGAGTGGTAAAATACAGGTCCATCGGTGCACACAAATACGTCGCCCAAGTTGCATCGACCGCATTTTCCAATCCCACAATGCATCCGTCCCTCCAGCGTGACCAGCATCTGATCCAGGGCAAAGCCCAGTTTTCGCAAGGTAAGGGCAACAAAGTGGATCATTATTGGCGGTCCGCAGGTTATGGTGACGGCGTTATCTGCTTTGGGCGAAACCATCTCTAACAATGTGGTTATCAATCCCTCATTGCCTTCGCGCCATTCTGGGGGACGGTGATCCACTGTAAGATGTAATCGGGTTCTTGGGGCAGCTCGCCACGAGTCGTATTCTTCAGTAAAGACCAACAGGGAAGGTTCTCGTGCTCCCCACAGTATGGTTAGGTCACCATAGTCCTCACGGTGCTCTATAATGTGATTGATAACCGGTCGCAGTGGAGCGCCGCCAATTCCACCCCCAAGAACCACTATATCCTTTCCCTTGATCTCCTGCATAGGAAAAGCTTGGCCCAGGGGACCGCGAACCCCAATTGGGTCGCCCTCACTGAGTCGGTGGAGAACATTGGTAGTCTTTCCGTGTGGATGCCGGTGAACAGCGAACTCTAACAGATTGGTCTGTTCCGGTATCGAGGTAATTCCAAATGGAGCCTCTCCTCCGCCATATGAAGAGACGAACGCAAACTGGCCTGGCTGATAAGTCAAGAATGCATTTCTCCCGTTTTCCTCCAGCAGTTCAATTTGGAAAAGTTTGATCTCTGTTGCCAGATCACGTATTTTGACGAGCCTGCCATTGAATGGCTTCATGGGATTTGATCCATTGTTGCTCATCTAGTTTCCTCCTTTACCTCTGTGGCAGGCTGGCGTAGCAGTGTGTCCACATTGTGGAGAACCTCAACGATGTCGATATTGACAGGGCAGACGTCAATGCAACGGCCACAGCCTACACATCCCTCTGCTCCATAGTCAACCGGATAATAGTGGAACTTGCAATAGAACCGGTTGCGGATGCGTTGACCTTTCTGTGGTCGTGAATTGTGGCCACCGGCGATGGTGCGGTAGTTGGGAGAGGTGCAAGCATCCCAGGTTCGAATTCTCTCATGAACCACCGTCTCCGCATTGGAAGTAACCGGTTCATCTCGCAGATCGAAGCAGCGGCAAGTTGGACACACAAAGGTGCACAGTTTGCAGCTAAGGCAGCGTGCTCCAACCTGTTGCCAATAAGGATGGTCAAACACCGTGGGCCAAAGATTGTCCTCGGGCACCGGCACGGAATCGTTCAGCGTTACGTTGGACATTCGAGTCTGCTCTACTTCTTCAAGTTCTATGTTTTTGAATAGCATCTCTCCGCGTTCAGTAACACAATCGACGAAATATCCATCCTCGTTCTCTGTGAGTAGGACATCCAGGTGTTTCCTCTCAGTTGGACTTCCACCTACACTGGTGCAAAAGCAGCTATCCCACATCTGGGGGCAGGAAATACCCACCAAAGTGGTCGAATCACGTCGCTTGGAATAGTGCCGGTCGACAGGATCTTGCCGGATAAAAAGCGAGTCAAGTGATGCAATGCCATGCGCATCACAAGGTCTTAACCCGAATACTACTTGATCCTTATTTATGAAGAGATCGGTGATCGTGATCTCTCCCGAGCGATTTTCAAATCGCATAATCCTCTCTGTGTGAGGAAGCACCATTTCCTTTGCTGAAAGGTCTGTTCTGGTGTATTCAAATACGATCTCACTTGAATCTTCAACTGGACGAAGATGCAAATGTCCTTTGCCCATGTCTTTAGGAGCAATAAGCGTTTGTGATTTGGCCACAAGGTCTAGCAATGACAATAGTTGGGAATGGGAAATGTGTCTCATATCAGTGAAACCTCCCCGTCTGCTAGAACTGTGATAAATGGTGTTAGTTCTGTGTTCATCCCTCCCTCAAATCCATACAGCTCTCGCACTTCTTTGGCTAGTTTTCTGTTGAGAAGACTCAAAGGAATTTCCATTGGACAAACGCGTTCGCATTCATTGCAATCGACACACCTGCCAGCCAAATGCATGGCGCGAAAAGTGTGGAAGAAGTGTTTCTCGGGCAACTCGTTCTGCATACCTATCCAAAGTGAATCGTCGCGATCAAACTCACAGACGGTACAGTAACAGCCAGGACAGGCATCGCGGCAGGCATAACAGCGAATACACCGGTCTAGTTCTGACAGCCAAAACTGTAGTCTTTCTTCAGCAGTCATTGCTTCAAGCTCGGACACATCTTGCATATCATCAACCACGTCCACATCAGGGGGGTCGCCTATCAAGGTGTCGTAAACGATCGGTGTGCGGATATTGCAGCGGAGACACTCTTCCCTGAGCTTGCCCTCTGCCATCATTCCACCGCAGGTCAAGCCAATAATATGCACATTCTCCCGCTTGATCTGACGTTCCGCCAGAAGAACATTGATGGTGCGACTGTCGCACGGTTTGACCATCACTGCCACTCTCGGTAAATCCTCACCTCGCCGAGATGGCTTTTTATAGTCGTGAAGGAATGTGGTCAAGTTCGCGTAACACTCACGATTCCAAACCAGTTTTTCCACATCCTGTGCATCAGAGATGATAGCGGGCCTTGTTCCCCCGCGTGTTCCCATCTCGTACCCAATCACATACGATACATCGCCGTTTTCCAACAGCTCCCTTGAAACAGATCGTATCTTATCAATCAACTGAGCACCTCCTGAGAATTCTCAGCAATATCCATGCGTTGATTTATACCTGTCACCAGCGGTAAATGAACAGTAAATGTAGTACCTTTTCCTTCTTTGCTAGTGACACTAATGCGTCCGGAAAAGCTTTCGACTAGTTCCTTCACAATTACCAAACCGAGTCCGGTTCCGGTTTCAAATGCCTTTGCGTTCGGCGCTCGGTAAAATTCCTCAAATAGCTTGGGTAGCGAGTCCGCTGGTATTCCAATGCCAGAGTCACAAACAACGACACCTACCTGAAGGTCGTAATTTTCCACCTTAACGGTTACTGTGCCACCCTCTGGGGTGTATTTGATGGCGTTGCCGATCAGATTGGTAAATATGCGCTCTATTCCTTCTTCAGTAGCGTAAACAAGGAAATCTTCAGCCGGGGGATCAAATATCAACGTCTGTTCTTTTGCTTCTGCCTGTTCTTGGAAGACAGAGATAACATGGTCAAGTGATCGTAACAGTGACATAGGTTCTGGTTCTTCCACACTCATGTCGGAACGACCTGCTGCCAGGTCAAGAAGATCATTGATAAGCGCCTCAAGCTTGTTGAGTCTGCGGTCAAGGCGTCCCATGATATCGCGCTGTCTATCGGAGAGCCCCCCAGCGTATCCTTTGATGATATTCCTCAACAGGCTCTGGGCGCCCGTGACTGGAGATCTCAATTCATGAGTGACGGTGCGAACGAATTGGGACTTGTCATGGTCCAGTTTCTTTAGCGCTTGGAAAGACATGGCATTGTCTATCGCAACTGCACCTTGAGACGCAATTGCAGACAGGAATTCCGCATCATCCTGCGAGAACCGATTTGCTTGGCGACTGTGAACTCCCACCATTCCCAAAGAACGATTCTTTGAGACCAGAGGGACATACAACAAGGATCGAATCCCCTCACGCTCCAATTCACCTGGATACTGGAATAGACTGCGGTCCAAATCCCCTTGCAGGATGAGGGATTGCCCAGTGCGCAACACCCGGGCAAGCACCTGGCTTTGATCGAGAAATAGTGGACCTTTGTTCAAGTATTCTTGACTAAAGCCATAAGCTGCGGCGATATCGACTCTTGTTCCAGTAGAGTCAATCAGGTCGATTGAAGCAGCGGAAACGTTCAGTGCCTCTGCCGTGGCGTGCACTAGCCGGTCGAGGACCACTTGTAGGTCAAGGGTTGAACTGACTGTCTGGGCGCCCAAGTAGAGAGTGCTAAGTTGATCTTCCCTCTGATGCAGCCTTTCAGCGATTGAAGAAGTTAGGTAGAAGGTGACGAGGCTGGTAATAGCATATATGCCTATGACACCGATTACGAATGCAGTATTGTCGAATGATTCACCGGTGAAAAAACCAACCACGTGATGATGCTGGATCAATCCTGATTTCTCAAGAATGGAAATACCAGCAACTATGGTCAAAGCCAAGATAGCATAGATAGCGGCGATGCGTCGCTCGAACACCAGCGAGGCAATTAGAATGTGAAAGATGAAAAAGAAGATCACCGGGCTTTCAATACCGCCTGAGAAACGAATCAAGAGCGCCATTGCCACCCAGTCAAGACCAACTTGAATATGGGATATGGTGTGGAGTCGACGAATCCGATCGCCCTCCATTGATTCTGTGCTTCTTAGCCAACGCCAAAGCGCGCAGTTGTAAGCAATGATCCCAACTCCCACCAGGAAAAGTGCAGTGAACTGAAGATCGAGATCAAGAACTGAACGCGCAAACCAGGTAGCAAGGAGAACACCAGCGCCAGCAAGCCACCGCATGGTGATGAGCCAGCGAGAGATAGTAACCAATTCACGTTCGCGGTGAAAAGGGTGAGAAGGCGGCGCTTCTAGAGAGACTGTCTGAGTCATTGATTTGTTGTCGGAACCTGCCGCAGGCACCCGGCATTTTCGGCATTATATCACAGGGTGGTTTCAATCACATATTCCTAAAGTGCTATCGACATATAGCTAGTAGGATGGATATGATCAGGTTGCAACAGAATTACTATTCTCTTGATTCTGCTTGTGAGAGCAAACTTGGTTTGCGTCCAAGACGCGAAACGGTAAACTCACAATGCCTAATAGTCTGCCACCCAAGCACGCTGCACTGGAAACATAGGCTATGATAGATTGGTTCTCACAATTCCATCCGGTTGTCCAAGCACTGATTGCCACCTGCTTTACCTGGTTCGTGACCGCGCTGGGATCTGGCTTGGTATTCTTCTTCAAGCGTATCAACCGCCAGGTTCTGGATACAATGTTGGGTTTTGCCGCCGGGGTTATGATCGCTGCGAGCTTCTGGTCGCTTCTTGCCCCTGCCATCGAAATGGCAGAAGGATCCTCGCTTCCCGCTTGGGTCCCAGCAGTTGTTGGCTTTCTGCTGGGTGGCGCGTTCCTCTGGGCAATTGATAAGATACTGCCGCACTTGCATCTCGGTTTGCCGATATCGGAAGCCGAAGGACTACCCACCACCTGGCGTCGCAGTGTACTCTTGGTACTAGCGATTACATTGCACAACATACCTGAGGGACTGGCAGTGGGAGTGGCATTCGGTGCGGCAGCAGCGGGCATCCCGGAGGCGTCCATAGCTGGAGCGATCGCGCTTGCACTAGGCATTGGAATCCAGAACTTTCCCGAAGGTACGGCCGTATCAGTACCACTGCGTCGTGAGGGTCTGTCACGCGTCAGGAGTTTTTGGTATGGTCAGATATCGGGTATGGTTGAGCCTGTGGCGGGAGTATTAGGTGCGGCAGCGGTGCTGATAGCGCGCCCCATTCTACCTTACGCGCTTGCCTTTGCCGCTGGCGCTATGATATTCGTGGTAGTTGAGGAGCTTATTCCCGAATCGCAATTGAGCAGCAAATCCGATGTTGCTACGGTCGGTGCTATGCTGGGATTTGCGGTAATGATGACCCTGGATGTAGCGTTGGGTTGATCAACTATTTATTGCAGATGTATGTGGATGAATTTGGAGGTATAGAATGACATTCCCCACTTTTAGACGTCACCAGTTTGCCAGCCGCGCGTTTTTTGACGAGTTCGACCTTCAAGGGAAATATGAGCCTATTGGAACGCCGTTTATATCGTTGAATGACCAAGACAGGCATTATGCTGTATTCAAAGAAGCAACCATCTCACCAGTGGGCAAGGATTATGTTGTTGAGCATATGAAGCTTGACGATATCAGAATCCTCAAGCAGCAACTGATCGCTGTTGGATTAACTGATGAAACCGGAAGAGAGACTGCTGAGCTCATGATCAGAAAGATCAGGATGAAGATTTATACTCGACAATGGATAATTGAAGCGTATGTGCACCTGCGTGCTGAGGAAATACCTGAAGATGTTCTCAGTGTTCGACGCCACGATTTCTTTGCTACTTCCGAAGCGCGACTTTCGTCCGCAAAGATCGGTGAATCATACGAGTATCATGCCAAGGTGATGTTCATCAACCGTGACCGGGTCCTTTTTTATCATCGGGTTGAGGCAGAAAATGGCTCGAATGGCGCATTGGGGGGCAGTGTACCGCAAGTATAATATCGCCAGACTGTTTAATTGGAGGAGCTCATGAGTGAAAGCGGCGAGATTCGGGTCAATGCTGACAAGTTGAAAGCATACGCTGTTCGTGTATTCCAAAAGCTGAATGTTCCCCTCAGTGACGCTGAGATGACTGCTGACAATCTGGTTGCGGCAGATCTACGCGGAATCAGCTCTCATGGAGTGGCGCGCCTGAGGCGCTATGTTAAAGGGATACAGGACGGTGTGATGTTGGCGCAACCCGATGTGAACGTTGTCCATCAAACTCCCGCCACTGCATTGATCGATGGTGGTGCGGGACTTGGTCAGCCTGTTTCCACCCGAGCCATGAAACTAGCCATTGAAAAAGCAAAGCAGGTCGGAGCTGGTTTTGTTTCAGTGCGCAACTCAAACCACTATGGTATTGCGGGATACTATTCCATGATGGCTTTGGAGCACGATCTGATCGGCATATCGACCACCAACGCCGGTGTTCTTGTGGTGCCTACATTCGGTCGCAACGCCATGCTGGGAACCAATCCCATTAGCGTTGCCGCTCCCGCTGGTGACGAATTCCCCTTTGTGTTGGACATGGCTACCAGTACTGTCCCTCGAGGCAAGCTAGAGGTCTACAACCGGATGGAGAAAGCACTGCCAGATGGATGGGCAACCGATGAATTGGGTGAGCCAACCGACGATGCTGCTAGAGTGTTGGACAATTTTCTCAATCTAGCAGGTGGTGGCTTGCTTCCGCTGGGAGGAGCTGGTGAGTTAATGGGCGGGCACAAAGGTTACGGGCTTGCATTACTGGTTGACATTCTATCTGGTGTGCTTCCGGGTGCGGGATATGCCAACAACATCTATCTCAAGGATGATCAGGGTAAACCTCAACCTGCCAATGTGGGTCACTTTTTCGGGGCGCTCAGAGTGGATGGTTTCCGTCCGGTGGATGAATTCAAGGCTACAATGGATGATGTCATTCAGCGACTCAGGAGCACACCCAAAGCGCAAGGACAGGATCGTATCTACATTCACGGCGAGAAAGAATATCTTGAGGCGCAGGATCGGGAGCTGAATGGGGTGATACTTCATCCCAAAGTAGTAGATGATCTTCAGGCCATGAGCGCCGAATTTGACGTGGCATACGATCTCTAGTAATTTGGCATGAAAAACCAGAGACAGTTCACTGTCCCCTTTGGCAAGGGATCCATCGAGTTTGAGCTTCCCTCGGAGATGTCTGGCATCGAGGTAGTATCTCGACATGTGCCGCCTGTGTCCGATGTGCCTGAAGCTATTGTCGCCGCGCTTGACAATCCAGTGAACTCCCCTCCACTGAGGGATATTGCCCGACAAGGCGACAAGGTCTGCATAGTGTTTACCGATATAACTCGTGCGAATCCAGATCAATTATTGGTCCCAG
>JBDLKB010000012.1:0-12141 GCA_039714055.1 Chloroflexota bacterium | reverse complement strand
TCGTTCGATCTCTTCGCACGGCATGCCTGCGGCGTATGCAGCGCCAATGTATGATCCCATGCTCGTACCGGCAACAACATGAATCGGGATTTGATGATTTTCCAGGACTTTGAGCACTCCAATGTGAGCAAGTCCACGAGCGCCGCCACCGCTTAGAGCCAGTCCTATTACATTATCTTGTTCCATGATGTTCTCAACTTACTAGGTGGGATCAAATTGCGAAATAACTCGTGTGCGACTGATGTTACAACAAGCACCTATCAATATGGTATATTAAACGTCACAGAGTTCAAGAAGCAAAGGGAGATTAGTGATGTCTAGATTATCAACCTTTAGCATTGTTGCATACGATGAGCATAAACAAGAGTGGGGAATTGCAGTCCAATCCAAATTCCTTGCAGTAGGGGCAGTAGTTCCATGGGCGACGGCAAATGTTGGCGCTGTGGCAACACAGAGTTATGCCAACACCTCTTTTGGTCCTGAAGGCTTGGCACTGATGGCAGAGGGAACTAGTGCAACAGAGGCATTAGATATCTTGCTCTCTAAGGATGAGGATCGTGAGCTACGTCAGGTGGGGTTGGTAGATTCTCTTGGTGGTTCAGCATCCTTTACTGGCAGTGAGTGCCATGCATGGGCGGGCAGCATTTCTCGGACGAATTTTTGCGTCCAAGGAAATATTCTCACTGGACAAGGCGTGGTAGAAGATATGGCAGGTGCGTTTGAACTCGAGAAGGGCGAGTTGGCAGACCGGTTGGTTAAGGCATTAGCGGCAGGACAAACGGCTGGGGGCGATTCTCGAGGTCAGCAATCCGCGGCTTTGCTGGTGGTACGAGAGCGCGGGGGATATGCAGGATTCAACGACCGATACATTGACTTGAGGGTGGATGATAATGTCGCTCCAATCGAGCGATTGTCAGCATTATTGGACTTGCATCATCTGTTCTTTCTTCCTCCCACTGAAGAGGACAAGTTGTATTTTGACACTATCTCTGTGCGGGAGCTGCAGAGAATCTTGATCTGGAGTGGTGACTATCAGGGGCCAATCACGGGGGACCTTGACAGCCGGACTGAGAAAGCATTGAAAGCTCTGATAGGACGTGAGAATTTTGAGGAGCGGGTCAGTTACGAGGAAGGTTGGATAAGCCGGAAAGTTGTCGACGTGCTAGCTAACAAAAAACAACAGACTGGGTAGATCAGGATTTCCGACGTTACAGCTTCGCATAGTCATGCTTGCGATTGCTTGCTGTTAATGCGAATAGGGATGGAGGGATGAAAGCTAGCAAAGCTACATCAGTTGGTATGCGTGTGGACCTGCTAGTTCAAATCGTGCAAGAACGAAAATGCCTCGTCCCGGGTCGATATAGTTCCTTTGACTTGTTCTTCCCGAATTATTTCCAGCAGTTGGCCAATCCGGGGTCCAGGTTCGACTGACAGAGTTTGCATAAGGTCGTGACCATCTACAAGCATATCTGGCTCTATAACCTTTGGAGAATGCCAGTAATGGTACAGCAGTTCGTGACAAGTGCTAACAAGAACAGACCAGTCCGCAGAATGTGGGTGAGGGACCAATTCAGCGAATGCTAGGGAGAGGATGCAAATTTCAGGTCCCACACCGGCAGTGTCTCTAAAGTAGCGATAGATCTCCAATTGGGTGAGGTCGTTAATCCCTATGGAGAGTTGAAATGGCAAATGGAGAGATGCCGTTATCTTTCTGGCATAAGTTTTTTCCGCATTGGAAAGTTTCAATGTTTCACATTCCTGGTCCATTCGATCTATAGCTCTGTCATCAAGAGGAGTGGATAACTCTTTAGGAGTTAAGGAAATCCGACTAGACAATGTGGAAGCAGCACAGAGAGCAACCAAATGATGCATGACGTCGGCGGGTCGATCATAGACCAGTGATCTGCCCAGATATTGTTTGATACTACCCGGTGTCACAGCAATCGCTGAACCTGTAGTTGACGGAGGGAACAACCACTCCTGGTCTGCGAGGGTGGACTCGACTGTGTCAAGAGACGAGATCACCTTTGAAACACGATTGATGGAGGCTTGCCCATTAAATGAGTCTTGTTGAGAAAAATGATGCGGGAGAATGTAAGGAAGCATGCTCCAACCCAGCATCTGGATACCTTCGGCTGCAGACTCCAGAGCGAGAAGATTGAATAATTCGTCTCGGATCCTCTCAGCTGATATCGAACGGATTGAAGGTGACGCCTCTCGGATCAAAGCAGCAGTAAAGGGATCGATTGAGAATCCAAGTTCCAGTGCGAGTCGTATAGCCCTTAGTGCTCTTATGGGGTCATTTATCACTGACTCATCGTGTACCACTCTAATCACCGAGTCATTAAGGTCAGCACGACCACCGCAAGGATCAATCACTCTCAGCGGCTGAGACGCAAGTCGCAAAGCCATTGCATTGATAGTAAAGTCGCGGCTGCGCAAGTCATCTTCAATCGAATCGCCTCTCATGGCAGCAAAATCGAGTGTGTTTCTTCTCTCGTTCAAGCCATCTGATACTTGGGGAACGATCACCCGTGAGGTTTGGTGCTCGGAGTCGAGAATGAAAAAGTGACCACGCAGCCTATTCGCGAGTGCTCTAGCAATTGAATCTGAAGGTCCATTTACCACAAAGTCAAGGTCGTGTACTGGGCGCTTGAGCAGTGCGTCGCGAACAGCACCACCCACAAGAAACAGCTCCAAGCCGAGTTCATCAGCTATGTCTTGCGCGGCAGTCAGAAGGGGACCGAAAGCTTGTCTATCCATTGCTTGTTGAAACTGATTTAAAATTGTTGGATATATTGCTATTCAGAGATGAGTCGGTCGATTAGCTCTTGTTTTGGGATGCCGATAAATGGAATGTTGCGGTACATCTCATCGATATCCAAGCCATATCCGATCACGAATTCGTCGGGTATGGTAAATCCTAGAAAGGTGATTTCGATCTGGTGAACTCGGCGCTCAGGTTTATCGAGAAGTGAACAAACATGCAGCGACTTTGGCTGGCGCTGTTTGAGCATCCTCAGCAAGTAATCGATTGTTGCACCTCTATCTACGATGTCTTCGACAAGCAGCACATGTCGATCGGCTATGTTTGCTTTTAGGTCCAGCATCAACCGAACTGCACCCTGGGCATCAAGACCTCCATCATACGTTGAGGTCGCCATGAAATCCACCTCGTGTGGAATAGTAATATGCTTGGTAAGATCCGAGAGAAACATATATGCGCCTTTCAGGACGCATACTAGTAGAGGGCGGGAATCTGGATGGTAGAATTCACTGATCTGAGCGCCTAGTTCTGCGACTCTCTCCTGCAATTCCTCCTCAGAAATAAGTATCCGCTTAACATCATTAGCTAGCATCATGGCTCTCCGGGGCATAGACGTGGGGTTTCAAAGCTGCAATGTATGGAAGAGTGCGGAAACGGTCGGCAAAATCCAAACCATACCCGACGATCCAGCGATCAGGGATTTCGAATCCCAGGTAGTCAATTGACACGTCTACTTGTCTGCGTGATGGTTTGCTGAGCAGGACGCATGAGCGAAGGCTTGCAGGACGGCGTGCTTCCAGCAGTCGCTGCAGGTAAACCAAGGTGTGACCCGTGTCGACGATGTCTTCCACGATGATGACATGCTTGTCGCGTATGAAGGTGCGCAGATCCATTATGATCCTTACTTCTCCGGATGCAGTGGCGGATGCGCCATAGCTGCTGACTGCCATAAAGTCAACCGCATGGGCTACATTGAGGCGGCGAGCCAAGTCGGCGAGGAAGATGAAGGAACCTTTTAGGATGCCTATCAGCAGAATCCTCTCATCTTGATAATCTCTGGATATCTCGCGGGCTATTCGTGCCACGTTTTCTTCTATAACAGCGTCAGTGGCAAGAACTTCCTCAATCGAGTTTGGCAGAATTATGTTACTCATATTCCTTATCCTTGATCAACTCTTTGCGGTGGTGCTATTCTATGGCATTGGCGACATCGAGCTTCGTATGACTCGCTTGCACCGATGACTACAACAGGGTCATCACTGGCAGCAGGTTTTCCATTCACCAGCCTTTGGGTGCGGCTGGCTTCCTCACCGCAAACAACACAAATGGCACGCACTTTGTCGACCATTTCTGCTTGAGCAAGAAGCTCAGGCACGGCACCAAATGGCTCTGCCTTAAAGTCAAGATCCAATCCAGCAACTATTACACGTTTATCAGCGTCTGCCAACCTGCGGCATACCTGCACGATATCAACGTCAAAGAACTGTACCTCGTCGATGCCGACCACAGTAGTATTTGCGTCTAACGAGGAGAGTATATCAGTCGACGAGTCTACGGGCATAGCATCAAGGTGCATTCCATTATGGGAAGTGACCCGCTCAACACCATATCGATCATCTAGACGCGGCTTGAACACTTGAACGTGCTGGCGTGCGATCTGAGCACGTCGAAGGCGTCTGATTAGCTCCTCTGTCTTGCCGCTGAACATTGATCCACAAATCACCTCGATACGTCCCTGGTGAGAAGCCATGTGTTGTTCCTCCATAAAAGATAAGGGCAGATGCGTCTGCATCTGCCCAATGATTCAACTAGTGTGAATTAACGCGAGATTAGCCGATGTCATATCCCGCAGAACGCAGAGCCTTTTTGAGATCTATCAACGATTTACGACCAAATCCCTGGAGTTTGAGCAACTCATCGTCACCCTTTTCAAGTGATTCCAAGAGATCTGCCGCAGTTGAGTGACCAGTTTCGGTCAGGATCTGTTCTGCTCGCTTTGGTAATTGGAGTTCAGCTATGGGCACCAAGACTGCGTCCATCGCTGCTTGAGCTGCATCTACCTCAGCCTGAATCGAAGCACGTCGTTCAAGTCGTTGGTAGAAGCGATCGACCTGACCTTCTGTATCAACGATGCGCTGTTCGCCAGTGTAAAATGGATGACAAGCATTGCACACGTCGGTGCGAACCACAGGAGCAGTGGACCCTACTGTCCAGGTATTGCCGCAACTGCAGGAAGCCTTTGCTTCAGTAAAGTACTTGGGATGAATTTCTGTCTTCATGTTGCTCTAGGCCTCTGGGAGAACGCTGACGTACTTGCGGTTTCCGTACCGTTCTTCGAAGGTAACATAACCCTCAGTCGTGGCGAAAATCGTGAAATCCTTGCCCATGCCAACATTCGAACCAGGGTGAATTTTAGTTCCACACTGGCGCACGATAATGTTGCCGGGAATCACAAATTCACCACCGTAGCGTTTGATCCCACGTCGTTGTGAATTACTGTCTCTTCCGTTGCGGCTAGAGCCGCCACCCTTTTTATGTGCCATTGTTACTATTCCTCTTCAGACGACTCGAACTGAAATGAAGTGCCAGTGTTGATCTGTTCAACCTTTAGTCGTGTTTTGTTTTGCCGATGTCCATAACGAACCCTATACCGATTTCCCGAGCGGTACTTGAGCCCTTGAATCTTCTTCTCTTTGAATTGCTCAGTTACTACCGCCTTTACTGACGCTCCGGCAACAACAGGATCACCTACGGTAGCAGAATCGCCTTCAGCAATCAGCAATACCTGATCAAACACTACTGTTTCACCGACCTGGTACGGCAGAGACTCGGTTTGGAAAGTTTTGCCAACCTGAGTTCGATATTGCCGTCCGCCGGTCTCGATAATCGCGTACACACAATCCTCCAATAAATCGCACAGCGGGATAGCACCCGCAATAGATATCCACAATAACACCCCAACGACACGTTGGGGTGTGCAACAAAAGATTATAGCAGGGGAGTGAGGTATGTCAATCCGATGTTGCTATTCCTTTGATCTTGCGAATCAATTGAATTACTTATTTACAATAATGACTATAAAGGGTAATTCTACGATGTCAAGATCAGTGAGTTTCTACTGTCGAAGTGAAACGGTAATGACAGCAGGTATGGCAACCAGACTTGGCAAGTCTATGCGCACATTTTCATGAGCCAAAACGAGTCCAGAGGAACTGCCACCGTCAAGGTTAAGAGCAGACACCAATTGCAGGTCACTCTGAACTAAATACAATGATAATGCGGCTAGATCGAGCGCTCCATGGGAAAAGTTGATAAACAGCACCCGCCCCTGATTGTCAAGACCAACCACCGAGCGGCGTGAAATATCGTCGCTAAATCCCTCAGTTACCGGGGCGCCTTTTATGGAAAATAACATGGGGAAAGACTGAACTGCTTCAGTTAGGTCATCAGCGGGGTCATAAGGTTGACTCTCGAGACGTTGAAGAGTCGGCATTCCTGATGCGGATATAGCAAACATGCCACCAAACCCCAGATAGCTGCTTCCATATGGTGTGCCATCACTGATCACTAAGCCAGTGGATGTAAAGTCTGGGGCGAAGAATCCTCCATTTACTGTGAGGACGGCACTGTTTCTTTCAGCCCACTGGTGAACAGTGGCAGGATGTTCGGGATCATACTCGACGTTGATTTGATATCTGGAAGGATCGATGCGGACAACAGTAGCCAATTCTACGAGGTTGTTATCTGCAATGAAGGTCATTTGCCTCCATTCAAGACCAGGTAACACCGTTTGCCAACTTGTATCGGGATTGAACGCTGTGGGAGTTGCAGCAACCGACGGTGATACCTTTACACTGTCAGTTGCCAAAGCTCCACTCTGCTCATCAGTTACAGTCGCCTCTAGAATCGCTGGAGTAACCCATTTCCTGTCGGGATAACAGGAGGAGATTGAAGCTATGAGAACTAGGGAAACGATTAGGAGACCCTGTCTGCAGTTTCTCTTCAAGTGGACTTTTTTCCTACGAGGTGAGCCAAGACCACACCGAGAAGGTACAGACCAAAGAGCGGTAGCCATACAATGCTCATGTTGAGCGGGTCAGGTGTAGGAGTGATGATGGCAGCGATGATGGCGGTCACCACGAATGCCACGCGCCATCCTTTTTGCAGCTCCTTGGCGCTGACTACTCCAAAACGAGCGAGCAACATGATCAGCAGCGGAGTTTCGAACGCCACGCCCATCCAGATTATGATGTTAAGAACGAACTTGAGATAAGCGGATATAGTCCATTGAGCTGAGACTGTGTCTCCTGCGAATTGAGCAAAATAGTCGAGGGCGACTGGCAGCATGAGGTAATAGGAGAACGCTGCCCCAGCAATGAAGAGGACCATTACAGCCGGAAAGGCAAATGCTCGAATGATGCGAAAGGCTTTCTTTTCAATGTCGGACTCGAAGGCGGGGCTGATGAATAGAAGAATCTGCATAAGCAGAATGGGAGTAGTAACCAGTGCTGCGGCAGTGATGACAAGATTGAAGTATGCCACAAACATCTCTGGAGGACGGATAAAGATGAGCTCGACGTCTCCTACCGGGACCTTAATGAATTCAAGCAGTTGATCAGCAAAAATACCCGCTGTGACAGTACCGATTGCGAAAACCACAGCAACCACTATGAACCGTTTTCGCAATTCCTCGAGATGTTCGGCTGCGGCATATAGAAGGTTAATCAAGGACAGTATGGGACTGCGGCGAGTTTTCCATATCCGTCTAGCTTGCTCTATGTCAATTGTGGGTAAACCACGTTGCGCGTTCGCAAGATTGGTGAGGGCGAGCCAGATAGATTCGATACCAGAGGGTAGCTTTGAGGGTCCGATAGCGATAATCGCAAGAAAGAGGAGCAGTATAGTGCTGGCAGAGTTCATGTCACTCTTCCTCAACCATGATCTTGGTCAGATCTTGCCTGATATCCTGGTTCATCTGTGATATCTCGTCTTTCATATCCTTGATGTCTGCCACAAAATCGCTTTTCAACTTTGAGTCGGTGCTGCCATCCCAAATGCTGCGCACTTGGGAATCAAATTCAGAGGTCAGACCGGTTGCTTTGCGGTAAGCATTACCAAGCCATCTTGCCATTTCCCCAATACGATCAGGGCCAAAGACAAGGATCAGTAATAGCAAGATCAGTATCAGTTCAGTTGTTCCGATTCCTAGAAACGTCACGAGTAGCGCCTTATACCTGTCATGAAGATCACGGCGGGATTATATCATTCAGGCATCAAGACACAACACTTTGGCGTAGCGAGATCGATGGATTAGAATTGCGCAATGTTTGGTGCACACAAGACTAAGCGTCGGCGTTTTATTGTGCTTGTCGCTATTATCGCAGTTGAGCTGTTTCTGATTGGAACGGCTTTACTAGCGCGCCCAGTATTGCAGCAGGTACCGGGGCGATATGCCAGCCGACTGCCATCTTTCCTGCAGCAACTAGCTTTGCCGGAACATGATAAGCGACTTCCAACACCAATTGTGGTCGTTACTATGGCTCCACCAACCATGATTGGCGAGGTGCAGACGGGTACATCAAACATAAGTGTGCCAACTGCAACTGCAATCGCTCAGCCCCCTACAAGGGAGGTGCACGAGACAGATGAACTAGTGCTTACGGCTACCACTGCACCTCAGGCTACTCCCTCTGCGGTGCCAACAGTTGATACAGTGGAACCGATCGCTGCTGTAGCATCGATATCAGGTGTGCCGCACATATACCAGTTGTGGAACAATTGTGGACCGGCGAACTTGACCATGGTAATGAATTATCATGGATGGAGTGGGTCTCAGGTTGATGCGGCTGCGCGGCTAAAGCCAAACCCTGAAGACAAGAATGTATCTCCCGAAGAAATGGCGGCATTTGTCAACGAAAATGGCTTAAAGGCTTATATGCGACGAGGTGGTGATCTGTCGCTCATTAAAAGGCTGGTGCACGCTGGCTTTCCAGTACTAGTAGAGAAAGGATTTGACCCAGAACCTGAAAGGCTGGGTTGGATGGGGCATTATTTAGTTATCACAGGATACGACGATCTCAGCCAGGAATTCACTACTATGGATTCATACCTGGGACCTGGCATGAAGGAAACCTATGCTAATCTGGACTATTACTGGCGTCATTTCAACCGAACATACATTGTGGTATCCCGATCAGAAGATGAGAAAGAGATCGTTGAGCTCCTGGGTACTGACGCGGACTTGGTTGTCAATTCATGGAACACGCTGCAGCGAGCGATCGAGGAGGTAAACGCACTACCGGAGGACCCGTTTGCCTGGCTCAATCTCGGAAGCGCTTATCTTGCACTTGATTTCATAGAGGATGCAGCTTCGTCATATGATCAAGCAAGGTTGCTGAATCCTCCGTGGCGCATCACCTGGTATCGATTTGGTGTCTTTGAAGCATACTTGGAGGTTGGTCGTTTTCAAGAGGTAAAGGTGCTGGCTCTAGATACTATAGAAGCTACAACTGATGTCGAGGAAGTGTACTATTATCTTGGTCTTGCCCGTCGGGAAGAGGGGGACATTGTTGGAGCGAAAGAGGCACTTGGAATAGCAGAGGACCTCAATCCATACTTTATGCCGGCAACCATAGCCCTAGCAACCTTGCAATGATAGAACCAACTGAGAACATGTCATTGACCTTCACTGAATCCCAATAAACATGACGCAGCAGACGAAGCATATTACCTACAACACCATTGTAGTCATGGCGGCATTTGCTGCGGACAAGCTGCTAGCATTAGTACGGGATTGGGTAATTGCTCGCAGGTTCGGTGCTGGTATGGAATACGACGCTTTCTCCGCAGCCATACAAGCACCCGAGTTATTGTATACCCTTCTTGCAGGTGGGGCGCTGTTGGCAGCATTTATCCCGGTTATGTCGAAAGAAGTAGAAAAACCGGACCCCGAGGCGCGATGGTTACTTGCGAGCCGCTTTGCCAATATTGTATCTATTCTATTACTGTTATCAGGACTCTTTATAGCGATCTGGTCCAGATCGTTGGTTCAGAATTGGATTGCTCCAGATTTCTCGCTGGAAAAGCAAGAACTCACCGCCTCCATCCTTCGCATAGTGATGATACAGACTTTTATCTTTGGCGTTGCTGGAATTGCCGTAGGTTCATTGCACGCACACAAACACTTTTTTCTTCCTGCTCTAGCGCCCCTGTTCTACAATCTAGGACAAATCGTTGGTGCATTGTTGCTTGCCCCACACATGGGCATTGAGGGATTGGTGTGGGGAATGGTAATTGGGGCTGTGCTTTATCTGGGGATATTGTTTCCAGGGCTCGTGCGCTATGGTGCACGATACTTTTCCAGTTTTGGTCTAGATGACGAGAAAGTACGACTGGTACTGCGCCTGATGGTCCCTCGTATTGTGATGTTGGGCATGGTTGAATTCGCTGATCTTGTCATTGTTCGGGTCGGTTCTGCACTTCCAGATGGTCATCTCAGCAGCTATTTCTGGGGCTGGCGGTTAATGCAATTGCCAGAAACGCTAATTGGAACTGCTATCGGGCAGGTTGTATTTCCTACTCTGGCTGAGCACTATGGCAAGGGCAATTTGGATGAGTATAGGAAACGAATGAATAGCTCAATCCAAACCATTTTGTACCTTTCAATGCTTTCATCGGTGCCACTTGTATTTCTGGCTACTCCGATACTAAGCCAAATCGGCGGGGCGCTTGACCATACCTCGATAGTTCTGATTCGAAATGTATTGGTGTTTTTTGCATTTCGACTGGTGGGTGAATCACTGTTAGAGGTAGCGGCTCGGTCATTTTACGCTCAGCAAAACACACGAGTACCGATGTACGCTTCTATCTTGGGCCAAGGGCTTGGTATTGTGCTTTATCTTGAGTTGAATCCAGTGATGGGAATCAGGGGTATAGCTCTTGCCTCTGCAATTGCATATTTGACGGAGACTTTTGTGCTGCTTCTATGGCTGCGCCGCACTGGAAAAGGAATGATTGAGCGTGATCTGGTATTCAGTCTGCTGCGCTGCCTCGGTGGAGTTGCGGTTGCAACTACGATAGCATATCTTGTTAGCCATGTGTTGGGAAGAAATCTGTGGCAGCTTGAAAGCATGATCCCATCTTTATTGATAGGAGCATCCTACCTTGCTGCATACATAATCGCTACTGCAGCAGTGGGATCAAGAGAGCCAGCGAATGTGTTGAGAATGATACGCAAAATTGTGAGCAAGTACAGACAGGGTACTCGCTCTCAAGAATAGCACAGTGGATAATTACAATTTGAGGCGGTATATGCGATGCCGCTTGTGAAACTTGACCCCTAGAGCTTGCATGTCTCCCAGACTCTTGTGGTTACGCTCCTCAACTTGAACCACCTCGGCAATATCGATGGGCACCTCCCTCATACTGTGTGCCATCTCAGCATACATCACTGCACTTCCACCCAGACCTTGATACCCTGGCAGCATACCAACGCCATTAAAGTTGACAACTCTTGTGGTATTGAATTCACGCATTAGCAGCAGCCAACCAAATGGCCAAATCTTGCCTTTTGTACGTTGTAGCGCGCAAGAGACATCCATGAAGCCAAATACGAATCCAATAATCTGATCATCCTTCAACACTAGCTTGATTAGCTTCGGGTTGGCGATGGTGATTAGTCTATCACCGATAACCTCCAACTCTGCTGGTGTTGGGGGGCAATATTCCCAGTTTTCTGTAAACGAAGCAGTATAGACCTCACCAATTCTCTGTACCCACTTGCGCAGTTCCCTGGCACTGCGAAATGATTTGACAGTGTATCCTCGGCGACGCTTTACACGTTCAGCTACTTTTCGGATTCTATCTGGCAGCTGGTGTGATCCCTCCAGGTAACCCGACAAAAAGTCAGTCTCCTTGTCAAAGCCAACATGTTCGATCAGATCACCGTAGTAAGAGTGATTATAGGGAATACCCATTGCCGGCAGATGTGAGAACCCCTCAACCAGAATCCCCATTCCATCTCCTTGAAGAAATCCCTTGGATCCGATAAGAACATTCAGATCACGTACCCGAGCCCATTCCTTTGCATGGTCAAATAACGCCTCTGCTATATCTGAGTCATCCATGCATTCAAAGAGATAGAAGAAAGCAGTACGAGTACCGTGGTGTTGGTTATATTGACGGTTCTCCATCACTGCCAAGCGCCCTACAGGTCTGTTGTTTTCGTATGCCAATATAAAATTCGCATCTGAATGGTGAAAGAACGGATTCTTTGAGCGATCAAGAGTGGCTCTTGCCTCGGAGACAATCGGAGGTACCCAATACTTGTTGTCTGCATACAACTGGAAAGGCAAATCGACAAAGGAGTCGACTTG
>JBDLKB010000011.1:0-12206 GCA_039714055.1 Chloroflexota bacterium | reverse complement strand
TCACCATGGATCGAGTTATACGACATGATGCTGAGAAGGTATGGGATTCGAATAGACCAGATATCACGTTGATCTTTTTCACTGAAGAAGGATACGATTGAGAGGGCGGCTGGGTCCTCAGATTCCCACAAGGCTTCTGCCGCTGCCATCTTCATTGGTTGAGCCTCCACCATATGTTGGCCTTGAGCGTGCCCTACCAAGCCCACCGCGATTGCACCTATGGTCCCGTATATTGCAGCGATACGGAATGATCGACGGATCCAAGTGGTATTTGAGCCTTTGAGAATATGATAAGCACTAATAGAGAGCACAAACAAACCCGCAGTAGCGATACCTGATGCGATAACATGTGGAAACTGGTGCCAAACATGTTTGTTTAGAATTAAAGCGAAAAAGTCGGTCATTACGGCTCGCCCAGTCTCAGGATCAATCGCATATCCAACCGGTTCATGCATAAAGGAATTAGCGATGAGAATCCACAGCGCTGAGAGATTTGAACCAATAGCAACTAACCAAATCGATGCGAGATGAACCTTCTTGGGCAACTTGTCCCACCCAAATATCCACACACCAAGAAAGGTGGATTCAAGGAAGAATGCTAGTAGAGCCTCAATTGCGAGCGGCGCTCCAAAGATGTCTCCAACAAAACGCGAATACTCCGACCAGTTCATCCCAAATTGAAACTCCTGCACAATACCGGTGGCAACACCCATGGCGAAGTTGATTAGGAATAACTTGCCCCAGAATTTGACCATATCCTTGTAACGTTGATCACCTGTTCGGACATAAATCGTCTCCATGATGGCAAGCAGGATACTCAATCCTAGGGTCAGTGGAACGAAGAAGAAGTGATAAACTGTTGTGATTGCAAATTGCAGTCTCGCTAATACGACTGAATCCATATCTTCCTCCTTGCTAGTGAATAATAGAGAAAGCACGTGACGAGGAAAGCAGTAGAGGTGGCGTGTGCTTTATCGTTAATGTTACTACAGAGTTGAAGAGGCAACCGTTCCTCATCGCTAGTGCGTATTGGCGAGCAGATAACAGGCGTCTGGAATTATATCCTGGCAGTAGGGTGATGCAAGATACACTTTATCTGAGGACAGATAGTTGCTTGCTACGATGCAAGGGAAGAAGGTGGTGTAGGTCAACGACCGAGAAAATCGTGTTAGGGGCTTTCTTGGTCATTCGCGTAGACACATGTCTAAACAACATCATAATTGTCTGAATAACTCTTAACGAATATGATAGCCAATTTTGACAAAGTACTTGACATAGAATGGTCACTTGAGTATACTGACTAACGTCGTATAGTACTCGGGTAATAGGTCCCTGGTACTAGGTAAAGGAGTCTAACATGTCCAAGAGCACACGATCATCGAAGAAACTAAGCCGCCGAGCTGGCTTCATCTGGACCTCACGGGTAATTTCCGCGATCTCCACCCTCTCAACCGTATTCCTAATGTTGGCTGTTTGGGGCAGATAGTCTTAAAAGACCTATCTTTACTTAAAGACATTATCATAACTACTTTGTAGTACATTCACGCGCACCGCGTGGTTGTCGTGCAGGCAACGCGGTGCGTTTTCGTGTTTAGATACATCCCCCCCCTTTGTCATTGCATATGCGCGGCTTGGGTGGTATATTGCAAAATATGCAGCCGAAACAAGTGACATGGTAGCTAGACTTTGCCCATCATGCGGAGCACAGTCTCCCTCACAGTTCAAGTTCTGTGGATTCTGCGGTGCGTCTCTACCGACGGATCATGATGAATTCGCTCCTAGCACTATAGAGATCGAACGCACGGCTCGAAGAAGAGCCACCGTCCTTTATGCAGACCTTACCAACTATACTACCATGGCATCGCAATCCGACATGGAGACGGTTTATTTCACCGTTCGACGCACACTCGAGAGGTTAGCTCGATCTGTTCGCGGGCAAGGCGGGCATATCGACAGATACGTTGGTGATGCTGTGCTTGCCACTTTTGGGGTGCCTGAGGCGCATGAGGATGATCCTGAACGTGCACTAACTGCTGCACTCGACATGCAGCGTGCGATGGAGGAACTTGAGGAACAAGCGAGTGTAGAACTAGGGTGGGACCTGCAATTACGAATCGGCATAAACATCGGCCCAGTTGTCAGTGGGCAAATCGATACTGGGTCGTTACTGGATGCATCTGTATTCGGTCATGCTGTCAACTTGGCGAACCGTTTGCAGCAGGCCGCAAGACCTGGCACGGTGCTAGTGAGCGATACTGTACACAGAAGAACTAGAGATCGTTTTAGATATCTTGAGCCAACTAGGTTGCATCTAAAGGGCTTGGAGGGAGAAGTTGTCGGCTATGAGCTGGTAGGAATGCGTCCAGATCCTTTACCCAGTCGTGGGTTATCTGGAAGAAGAACCCCACTAATAGGGAGAGCGGTTGAACGAGCGGAGCTGGTTGATTCACTAAGATTGCTGGCGCTAGACCGCACAGGATTCTTTTCACTTGTGTATGGTAGTGCTGGTATTGGCAAGACTCGACTGATAACCGAGGTCGTGCAATCGGCAACAGACCATGTTCGACTGGTAAATGTTGCATGTACTCCAATGAGACAGGAGGAATACGGTCTAGTTTCGCAAATCATTATAAATATCGTTGGTATCCCTGAAAACAGTGACAGCTCACAAAGATTGGACCACATACAAAATCATTTATCCTCATCACCCGAACTTGCGAACGACATCGGAAACATCATGGCGCAATTGGTGACACCTGATACCGAGGAAACGGAGAATATTGCCGACCCATTGCAACACCAAAGACAGGTTTTTGGTGCCATGCGAAGATATGTGACTTGGCTAGCTCGAAGACAACCACTTGTGTTGGTGCTTGACGACCTACAGTGGGCTGATCAATGGTCAATGGGTGTTCTACTTCATGTGGCAGACTTGGCACGGCAGGTTCCGTTCTCCATTATCGGTATTGCTCGTACCGAGGCTAAAGAAGATCTTGGTAACTTGATTTTCACATCAAATGAAGACAAATCGCACAACATAAGGCAATATGAGCTTCATCCTCTTTCATATGAAGAGGGCACTTTGCTGGTTACATCGCTTCTGGATGATGTGGATTTACCAGACAATCTTGTGCGAGAGATTGCACAAAGAGGTGCGGGAAACCCTCTGCTTGTAGAAGAGATCGTTAGAATGCTGTTGGATCAAAAGGTGATCCACGAAATTGAAGGATCTTGGAAGGTAGCGGATAGTTGGATGACAGCAGTTCAGCAGGTGCCTGAAAACGTATCCGGGCTGGTGTTGAGTCGATACGATAGATTGTCATCGGAACAACGTCTGGTACTGGATGTTGCATCTGTCTTGGGTCAATGCATGATACAGGAACTTCAAAAGATCACCGGATTTCCAAGGGATATATTATTCAAACGGCTGCACGAGCTTGAGCAGTCAGATTTCATTAGGCGGGCATATGGAGGAGATGAACCTACTTATCTGTTCAGACACCCACTTATGAGAGAGACGATTTACGATACTCTTCTCAAGTCGAGCAGGAGTGATTTGCATCTGAAGGCGGCCCAGGTATTACGTACAAAAGCAGGTTCAACAGGCGTGGGCTTGGACGCAGTGGTTGGTTACCACCTAGAGATGGGAAAGTCACGTGAAGCGGTTGAATACCTGATTCGAGCTGCTGATAAAGCTGCGGAAAGGTATGCCAATGATGAAGCTATAGACCTATACCTTCGTGCACGCAATGTGAATGATGAGATTGGCTCAACTCCACAGTCACAAATAGATATCTCATTGGGTCTGGCAGCAGTATATGGACGAATCAACCGAACTGATGATGTGTTAGATGAGATTAGCATTGCTAAGCGTGTATCTCGCGAGTTTGTTGTAGACTATCGTGCGGCTGATATCGCATTTAGAGAGGGCTTGACAAATAGCATTGCTGGTCAGAATGAAGAAGCGGAAACGGCGTTAATAAAGAGTCTAGAGTACTTCAATAGAGGAAATGGCAATTCGAGTTCAACGTCGCAAGCTGAGATTGACCATGAATTGGGCTGGCTATATTGCAACATTGGACAACTGGATAGAGCAAAGGATAAGGCAGAGTCATCATTAAGAACAGCGCGCGCAGATAGAAACCTGATTGAAGTTGGTAGGGCACTGAATTTAAGAGCTCGAGTTGGATTTACTACTGGCGATATGACTGGTGCTATACAGGACCTAAGCCGTGCTATGTTGCTTCGCGAGGATGCTGGAGATGTCTGGGGAGCTGCCAGCAGTCAAGCAAACCTTGGTCATCTATATCATTTGATGGGCGAGTGGAATGAAGCCGAACGATACTTGTTGCAGTCGGCATATGTACAGGAAGAAATCGGTGATACACACAGCGTTACTACCACTGCGAATATGCTCGCAATGCTCTATCTTGAGGAAGGGCGGCATGACGAGGCACTTGAGTGGATCGGAAGAGCGTTATCCAGCGGACCTTCAGAAAGTATATCTCCTGACGTTCTCGCAGTACTGTTAGCAAACCGAGCTAGAGTATGGATTCGATTAGGTGAAACTGATAGAGCCATTGTCGATCTAAGGAAATCTTTGGCGTCAGCAGAATCAGCTGGAGTCAAGTACATACGTGCTTCCGTATTAGCTCTACTTGCAGAAGCCATGGTGCTTTCATCGAGTGACAAGCAACAAGCGATGGCAATCATTGAGGAAGCATCTAGTTTAGATGAAGAATTAGCAACACCAGAGATATCTGCCGATGTGGCTATGGCACAAGCAAAGGTGGAATACGCTGAAGGAATTGTGACTAGCGCTCTACCACATGCTGAGCGTGCTCGAAGGCTATACAATGACATTGGTAATCGATACAACGTCGCAGTTGTCGATGCTTTTATTTCCGAGTTGCTACTGAGTAGTGGTAGTATGAATTCCGAGACATTAAGCAGCGCATTACAGCGATTAACAGATGCCAGGAAGGTATTCTCGGAACTCGGGGCGGAATTCGACGAGAAGGGTGCAAGGCGTTTACACCATAAAGCGTTGAGTGAACTTGATTCCCGACTTCTTGAGGAAATACGCCATACATCGCCTTATGTGGCACTCATTCATGTGAATCTCACAGGGTTGCAAGCGTCGATACAGCAGCCAAGCGAGATTGAAGAACAAATCGCGCTTGCGGTTAATCAATTGTCATCCGCCATGAAGGAGGCTGTACGGGACTACGAGGTGCAGATTGTGCCCAGTGGCTATGGATCTAGCTTTATCATAGCTGGAGATAGCGATGAATTGGACATCGAGAGAGTGAACTCTGATGCTTTGCAGTGCGTTGTAAAGTTAAGAGACTCTGCCGATAGGGTTCTCGACATCCAAGAAAGACGTAACATAACGAAGATTGGTATACAGATTGGCGCTGTAGCAAATACTGTAAACGAGTTACCTCGCAGCGACCGGGATCTGGCAATATTCGCCAACGCATCATTGATTGGTAATCAGGCATCGCAACTTGCATCCCAAGTCGATATGGGGGAAATAGCCATTGCTGGAGGGCTAGCTGAAGCCGCCGAGCCCAATTTTATGCTCACCGAAATGGAATTGAATGAGAAGCTGTTCAATCACATGAGAGCATGCAAACTTGGAGAAAAGAAGCATCAAATAATCCTTTCAGTAGTTCCTCCGAGTTCTACCAACGTGTTGATCGGTCGAAAGACTGAAAAGAACGAATTGATCGAATGGATGAGGTCCATTCCAGAATACGACAGTGGACGGGTCTGTTATCTTGAGGCAGAAGCGGGCATGGGTAAAACGCGGATGCTTGAGGAGATGATCATGCAGGCGGATTCGAAGCTAGCGGTATTCGCGGGCAAATGTGAGTCATTTCGTGCGAATTTCAGTTACTGGCCGCTGATAGACCTGCTTGAGCGGGGCAACTATGATTTGACAACTGCTACTCGTAGACTAAGTGGACTACTATCGTTACGACCACCAGACGAAGAAGACGCTTCGCTTATGCGCAATTTGACGCCAGATCAACTGCAGCGTGAGATCACGGGTTTTGTACGGGAGTTCTTGCTTCAAACCGCAGAGACAAACCCTGTACTGGTTGTGGTGGAAGATATTCACTGGCTAGACTTGGCTACGCTCGAGCTTGTTGAGATGTTGCTACCAGTAACACAGGAAACACGCGTATCATTATTATTGATAGCGCGTTCGGAAATGCCGGGACCACATCGAGCGCTGGTGTCAAAGGCTGAACGCCAGTGTGCAGGGCGCTATCTCCATGTTCATTTAAAGGAATTGAACGAATACGACAGTAGATTGATGGCGACAAGATTGCTTGATGTGGGTCAAATATCAGATGAAATTTGGCTTCCAATAAGCGATTTTAAGGGTCATCCGCTGGCTATTGAGGAATGTCTTCGGTATGTAGTTGAGACAGGCAGGCTTGAGCGTACAGATGGAGTCTGTCGTTGGGCGCCACAAAAGGGGGACCAAGTGGCTGTACCTCGCAAATTAAGAGACTTGTTATTGGCTCGACTTGATGTATTAGATCATGCAACACTCCACGTACTACAGGCAGCTGCAGTGTTGGGAGAGTCTTTCGATCGTTCAGTGTTGAGCCACGCTATACCAGGTAGCATTGCTCAGCAGTTGGCAGAGCTAGAAGAACGAAATTGGATCAATGCTATGCCAAACACGAATAATCGCAGATTTCAATTCAAGCATACGCTTACCAGAGAAACCATCTACGACACCCTCCTGGCTAGCAAGCGACAAATCCTTCATCAACGTGCGGGCGAGGCAATTGAGATCCTGTATCCTGAAGCAATTGAGGAGAACATAGAGCTGCTTGCATATCACTTTGGTAATACGTCAGTTCATGATAAGGCTCTCGATTATCTGGTTAGAGCAGGTGAAAAGTCGCTGGCTCGACAAGCGGTGGGCGAAAGTATGGCTTATCTGCAAAGGGCTCGGGAGTTGGTTACAAGACTTGAAGGTAGATTCGAAACCGAAATCCGGATATCGCTGGATCTAGCAGATGCCTGTCTAGCGATTGGTGATCCGGGAAGAGCGATTGAGTACCTAAAACCCGAACTGGAACGTTCCGAATTCGAGTTACCCATGTTGAATCGGATTGCAGCATTGCGACGTATGGCAGAGGCAAGAAGGCTCCAAGGCGAATTCCAGGTGGCGCTAGATTTACATAACGAGGCGCTTTACCATATGGCATATTTCACCCGAAAGCCCACAGCAGGGTATGATCCTAAGGAGCCTGATCGAGAGCTAGAATATTGGATTCTACGATTAAACCTGGTGAGGACATACTTTGATATGGGAGATTTCAGGCAGGCTGGTATTCTGGCTGAGCAGATCAACGCTATGATGGATCATGTGCGCTGGCCCAACTTGTCAGCACAGATCAGCGGGATCATGGGTGGATTGGCATACGTAGCAGGTGATATAAGCGGTTCAGCAAGACATGTCAGCCAATCATTGCGGGTATATCGGCAGACAAATAACCGCAGTGGGGCAGCAGGAGCATTATCAAACCTGGGAATACTAGCGGCAAATAGTGGTCAAGTAGATGATGCTCTTCATCAACTGACATCTGCGCTTGAGCTTCAGCAAGCTCTGGGTGACACGCACGGCATTTCCGTTACGCAAAACAACCTGGGTCAGATGGAGAGAAACCTAGGCAACTATGACAGAGCTGAACAGCATCTGGTGTATGGCGTGGATGCTGCAAGGCACGCGGAAGCGATGCAGGTTCTGTCGCAGTGTCTGGCCAATCTCGGTAGAGTGCATCATCTCAAAGACAATTTCTCAAAGGCGCGACAAGCTCTCCGTGAGGCTGAAGACTTGAGCATGGGCTTGGGATTCCAGCACATACTAGCTGAAGTTATGTGGAAACGTGCTGAGTGTGAACTTGAATCGGGAGAAGTCGCAGAGGCGAAACAGAGGTCTGATCGTGCGTTAGAACTCTGTAACTCGCTGGAAAGCGACACCCTGAGCGCTGACAGCTACCGTGTTGCTAGCCGCATAGCACGCACCTTGGGTGAAGTCGATAGTGCCCAGGGTTATTCGACTCAAGCTGTAGATCTTTGGAAATCAGCGGGAGAAGATCCGAACATAAGAAAGCGTTTTATAGCAGAGAGAATTCTAGCGCTGGCAGCAAGTGGGCAGAATGAGGAAACTCGAGCACTCTTGACGCAGGAATTTGATCAAACAGAAATGTTTGAGAGCACCGGACTAGTGCGCGAACTCGATGATTTGATATTGGCACTCAAAAGTGCCGAGTCCGGGTAATACGACCAAATTGTGTCCCAGATGATTAGATTCTCAAACTAGCAAGAGATTCTTTGCTAGCGCAACAGCTCCTATCGCATCCTCAGCGTACCCATCTGCCCCGATAGTCTCTGACCAGTCGTGGCTTACTGGCGCTCCACCAACTATTACCTTTACTTGGTCACGAAGCCCACGGTTCGTTAATTCCTCAATGACCTTACGCTGCTCAGTCATTGTGGTGGTAAGTAGAGCGGAAAGCGCAATAATGTCAGCATTACTGTCGGCGGCCTTGTCAATCAGCGAATCTGTTGAGACATCGACCCCTAAATCATGCACCTCAAAGCCATTTGCAGTCAGCATTGTGGCGACAAGTGATTTCCCAATCTCATGGATGTCACCCTTAACAGTGCCGATCACCACAGTGCCTGGAGTTTTCCGAGTCTGATGCCGGCGACCTAGTTCTGGTTCCAGTAATTCCATGGATTGTTTCATTCCTGCAGCGGCAATAATGAGATGTGGTAAAAAGTACTCGCCGGTTTGGAATTTGTCTCCAACAATGTCCATTCCAGGTATCAGCCCATCGTCGATGATCTCTAGTGGCTCGATGCCGGAGTCAAGTGCTTGCGCTGTATATGACTCAGTTTCATCTGGCTTGCCTCCAACCAATGAGTCAGTGATTCTCTGCAATATCTCCTTATTTGACATTCTCTTTCTCCTCAATTTGTGGGTAGCTTTGGCAATCGATCAAGTCCGAACTTGCGCGCTGCAGAAAGAGTGATTGAGCCAAGCTCTGCATCAAGTTCTGCGGTGCGTCCGGGAGCATGGAAATCTGCGAGTAATTCATCCACTCGTGCTGAAGCGCGATCCCAGGTGCTTGGGCGACCTTGAGCTGACCAAGCATCGTATGATCCACGATCGATAACCGGTGAAGGAATGTATTGTTCTTTCGCGAACCATTCTAGGGTATGCGGTTGTGCCAGGTATTCTGCACGATGTCCAAGGCGACGCATCTCGCCTAGTGCAATGGGATCGTCTCGCACATCAATGCCCTGTATCAGACGTTTTACCATTCCGATAATTTCAGCATCAATTACCAACTTCTCAAAGCTCTGGCAAGATTCAAAATCCATCATACCAGCGCCCGAGACCATGTTTATACCAGACAGCGCCGCGATTATCGCTCCTCCAGCGGATTCTAGACCTGACTGTGCGTCAACAATCTTGGCGTCAGTCATGCCGAGATAGGCGTGAGTTGGGAGCCCGAGAGACTTGCCCACCTGAGAATATGCACTGTCAATCATCCACGTGCCAACTGCACCCATTGGAGTTGTGCCATGCCGCATGTCAAAAACCGAGGGTGACCCTCCCCAGACAATGGGAGATCCGGCATTAGCTAGCTGGTGAATTACCACTCCACTCAAGCATTCTGCGGTATGTTGCACAACCGCAGCGGCTAATGTGACAGGTGATGTAGCACCTGCCAGGGGCATTGAAACGAGTTCGGCTGGTAATCCGGTACGTGCACAATCAATCAGGTTTTGGCAAGTCAGGTCGCTCCACAGCAGGGGAGGTGAGGGACAGACATCAAAGACGGCGATGGGTTTTTGTCTCAATGATTCAGAGTCGCCAGAGACGGCCACAAGCATTTCATACATTGTCCACCAAGTGTCTTTGCGAAAGGCACCGGTGATGATTGGCTTTGTAGCGTATAGCAAAGCCAGATACAGACGATAAAGATCCCCGATTTCCTCTGGAACATCACTACAAATCATTGAGGTGCTTTGTGCATCCAACTGCGGTAGCGCCTCAACTAGCTGTACGAATTGTACAAAGTCCTTGGTGACTGGTGTTCGCTGGATCTTTTTTTCTCGATCAAGCACAGTGATCGCTGCAGAGCCTGGATCAAAGTGAACCTGATCATCTCGATATTCAACTGCTGGTTCTCCAGACAAGTTAAACAGGGTGAATCCGCCGGGTGCGCTTTCCAACGCATGTGAAACAATAGATTCAGGTATCTTGGCGATCTGCGATTCGACGTCGACTTGAACTCCTGCATCAAGAAGCAAAGAAATCGCCTCCTTATTGTGTACACGAACTCCAGGATTCATCAATAGCTGCATGCCCTCATCAATGATTTGATCTACTGTGGAATCATTCAGTAGAGTAAAAAGTGGCTTCATGGTCTCTCCTAATTGAAGAATACGTGATAATCGTAATGCGATGGCAGAGTATATGCTTTGCTGTCAGCAGATGGCCGCATTGTATCAGAGCCGAGTAGAATATACCAAGTCCTTTCCGGGCAGTCTGAAAGCGATAAGATATCGCATTAAGGGCACCCCCAATTACTGTGATCGTTATTTTGTCGAGTGTGACCAAAGGCTTGCAGGATACCACAGTTGAAACATGACTCACGGCAATCGACAGTAAGTTCGCCGAAATTGGCGGATTCAAGCTGCTTCTGTAAGAAGCTAGCGCTAACACCTGTATCTATGTGATTCCATGGCAGAATCTCACTAGTAGAACGGTCTCTAGTGGTAAATGATGAGATGACAATGTTAGTTTCAGCAAATGCTTGCATCCAACGTTCGTAATCGAAATGTTCATGCCAGGCATCAAATCGAGCACCTTGTTTCCAAGCTCGATGAATGCTTTCACCAATACGTCGATCTCCTCTACTGAGAACTGACTCGACTTCTGTCTCATCATAAGAGTTCCACTTGAGATTGATGCCCCTTGCCCTTGTCTCCTGCATCAATAATGCTTGTTTTGCAATAATATCGTCTCTAGAGGCCAGGGGAACCCATTGAAATGGGGTATGAGGTTTGGGAACCAAGGTGCTAATGCTTACATTGACTTTGGTTCTGCGACCGTGATGTCGACGTCCTTTGATATAAACCTCTTTGGCTAGTAATGCTATATCATGGACATCATCCATAGTTTCGTCAGGGAATCCGATCATAAAGTACAGTTTGATTGTTCTCCATCCTCTGGAGAAGATGTCATCGACAACATTCAGAAGCTGCTGACTAGAAATGTCCTTATTGACTTTGTGCCTCATTTTGTCATTAGCAACCTCAGGAGCGAATGTTGCGCTACTCTTACGAGAACGACCACCTCGTGCAGCCTCCATCAGATCACCTGAAGCAGTTTCAATGCGCAGACTTGGCAGTGAGATTGATAGATTAGTCGAGTTATCGATCTCAGTTAATTCGCCAATCAGCTTGTGAATGTCACTATAGTCACTTGAGGAAAGCGATAATAGTCCAACTTCAGTGTATCCAGTGTTTTGCAGTATCTCTTCAACTGCGCGAGATATAACGCTACGATTTCGCTCTCTGACAGGCCTACTAATGAATCCCGCTTGGCAGTAGCGGCAACCTCGTGTGCAACCTCTCATGATTTCTACCATAGCTCTATCATGAGTTATGCGAGCAAATGGTACGATTGGTTTTGTTGGAGGTGGGGGGAGGGGAGAAACTATGCGTTTTCGAATCACATCTGGAATTGTGGAGTCAACAGGCTTGATTCCAATAAACTCTCCAGAACTAGCATAACTCGCTTCGTATAGTGATGGAACATATATACCTTCGACTCGAGATAGTTTCTTTAGCAGGAGATCTCTAGACAAATGTTGGTCCTTTGATTGGTCAACAAGATCGAGTAATTCAATGACCAGATCCTCTGCTTCACCAATCACAAACGCATCTATAAACCCGGACATCGGTTCAGGATTAAAGGTCGAATGACCTCCCGCGATCACCAACGGCATTGTCTCATCGCGATTAATGGCGAGAACAGGTAAACCAGCGAGATCCAACAAGTTCAGTGCATTGGTATACAGCTGTTCGTAGGGTAGGAACAATCCGATTACATCGAATTCTCGTAAATCTTTCCGACTCTCCAGTGAGAAAAGAGG
>JBDLKB010000010.1:0-12610 GCA_039714055.1 Chloroflexota bacterium | reverse complement strand
CTGGCGTTGGGCGAGGTGGACGATCTCAAATATGCAGCCGCTGCTGGTGCTATCAGCTACGGGTTCCCCGTGATTGCTGACACCGTGATCCCCGAGATTCATCCCACTGGAATCACTAGTTACGAGCATGTGATTTCCATGCCCTTTAACGAGATTCAGGCTGCGGATGATCTGGAACGGGCGAAGCGAATGGTACAAAAGGCGATTGAGGTGCGTGGAGTAAAAATCCAGGTTACCGAAGTGCCGGTGCCAGTCCCCTACGGTTCAGCCTTTGAAGGTGAGGTTGTGCGCAAGAACGATATGCGCGTCGAGTTTGGCGGCAAATACAGCCGAGCTTTCGAGTATCTCCTTATGGACGACATGGATGCGGTTGAAGATGGCAAGATCGACATTGTCGGACCTGGCTTTGACGAGGTTGATGTCGCTGGTGCCATGAATCTGGGCATCGTGATCAAGGTCGCTGGTCGCAAAATGCAGAAAGACTTTGAGCCAGTTCTTGAACGCCAGGTGCACTACTTTATCAATGGCGCCTCAGGTATTCAACACATAGGTCAGAGAGATATCGCCTGGATTCGCATCAGCAAGAATGCGCACGACAAAGGTTTTGACCTTCAACACTTTGGCGAGATCCTCATAGCTCGGTTCCATGCCGACTTTGGTGCCATCGTGGACAAGGTAGAGGTTACTCTATATACCGATCAAGATCAGGTCGATGCTTGGCTAGTGAAAGCTCGTGAAGCATATGACTTCCGCAATCGGCGTCTGGCAGACCTCACTGATGAAGCGGTAGACGAGTTCTACTCCTGCACCCTGTGCCAATCGTTCGCCCCTGACCATGTGTGCGTGGTTACTCCACAGCGCCTTGGTCTTTGCGGCGCATACAATTGGCTGGACTGCAAAGCAAGCTTCCAGATAAACCCCACCGGACCCAATCAGCCTATTCCCAAGGGTGAAACCATTGACCCGGTCAAGGGCTACTGGAGTGGCCCTATCGAATTCACTCAACAGGCAAGCCACGGCTCAGTGGAAATGGTTTCCATGTACTCAATCATGGAGAACCCCATGACCGCCTGCGGTTGCTTCGAGTGTATTGTCATGTTGATCCCTGAAGCCAATGGTGTGATGGTTGTATCCCGTGAGGACCCAAGCATGACTCCTGCGGGAATGACATTCAGCACTTTGGCAGGTATGGCAGGTGGTGGATTACAGACCCCAGGCGTGATGGGCGTGGGCAAGTACTACTTGACTAGTCCCAAGTTCATCTCTGCTGATGGCGGTTTCAAACGTGTGGTATGGATGTCAAGCTTCCTCAAGCAGTCGATGGAAGAGGAGCTGAAATCCGTTGCTGAACGCGAAGGCATACCAGACATGATCGGCAAGATCGCTGATGAGACAATCTGCACTGATGTCGATGGATTACTGGCACATCTTGCAGAGGTAGATCATCCAGCGATGGCTATGGACTTTATGTTCTAAAGCGTAGTTCTCAAAGGAGTGGGTGAGTCATTGCCCACTCCTTGTTTGTGTCTGGTTGCTTGGCGGAAATCAACCTGGACACGGTGCAATAATGATATTTAATCATTTTATGCCTATGTATAATTCATTTTCCGTTTATAATTGTCGCGGTTTAAGCGACTAATGCATTGAGTGGAGGAGAGATATGCCAGTAGATGTTCCGGTAGAAAAATGGTCGGGTAAGGTTCGAGAGATAACCATTGGAGCCACACAAGACCAGGGTGGAAGTCGAACCAAGACAGTCACTGTTGGTGGTGAGACCACTCTGCCGTTTCTGTACTTTGAGGGAGAAATCCCACACAGACCGGTAATTGCGGTTGAGGTAAAAGATCAAAAACCAGAGGATTGGTCACCCCTGTTGAAGCAAGTTTGGGGTGACGCCATGGCTGATCCAGGAACTTGGGCGAAAGCTGCCGAGGAAAAGGGTGCTGACCTGATCATGCTGACCTTTTGCTTGAACGGACCCGATGGTAATCCCAATACCGCGGAACAAGCGCGTTGGGCGGTGCGTCAGGTGCTGGATGCGACTGGTTTGCCTTTGATCGTCAACGGTCCCGGTCAGGCGGAATTAGATAATGAACTTATTGTAGCTGTGGCAGAGGAAGCGGCTGGCGAACGACTGTTGCTTGGTTGCTGTGAAGACCGCAACTATCGCACCATTGTAGCCGCTGCTCTGGGGCATGGTCACCTGGTGCAGGCTCGTACCGCCATGGATGTCAACTTAGCCAAGCAGCTCAACATACTTATATCTGATATGCAGTTGCCGCTCGAACGCGTCATTATGGATCCGACAACTGGTGCCCTGGGCTATGGGATTGAGTACGGCTATTCTGTAATGGAACGTTTGCGATTAGCTGCACTTCAAGGTGATAGCATGACACAGCTTCCCATGCTGGTCACACCGGGTGAAGAAGCGTGGAAGACCAAGGAAGCCAAGGTTGGCGAAGGTATCCCCGCAGAGTGGGGTGATTGGAATGAGCGTGGTGTAAACTGGGAAGTGATCACTGCTACCTCACTTATAGAATCCGGAGCTGGTATTGTGGTGCTGCGCCATCCGGATGGTGTCAAGCGAGTGCACGCTGCAATTGATGCATTGACGAGTGGAAAATGAGCGATAGATGGGAAGGCGGCTCCTTGCCGATCGAATCGATACAAGAGTCAGGATCCAAAGATGAGCGCATTGCAGCGTTGATCGAGATGGTAAGTGCCTATGTTGAGCAGTACCACAACGGATCTGTAAAGATGGTGTCGAGAATCGATGACACGGTATATGTAGAACTTGGCGGAGCCTGCGTTGGCTGTTCCATGTCACCTGCAACCCTTTGTGGCTGGGTGTTGGGCACAGTAAAGCAATTCTTCCCAGAGATCAATCGTATTGAGGAATATCAAGGTAGTTAATAGGTAAGGAAAGAGAAGGAGAAGCGTAATGGCTCTGAGCGGAATCCAGATATACAAACTTCTACCCGGTGGTGAACGCCCACCGAACCCCAAGGCGAACTGCAAAGAATGTGGTTTCCCCACTTGCTTGGCATTCGCCATGAAACTTGCCGCCAAACAGGCTGAGTTGGCTTTATGTCCCTATGTGAGTGAGGAAAGCCAAACGCAGCTCTCAGCGGCTTCTGCGCCCCCGATACGACTTGTCGCTCTGGGAAGCAACGGTCACACCATACAGGCAGGTCAGGAGACGGTCATGTTCCGTCACGAAAAGACCTTCTTCAATCGCCCTGGGTTATTCCTGCGCGTGAACGCAGCAACCCCCGCCGAAGATATGACTGCCAAAGTCAAGAACGCGGACGGCTACTCTGTGAATTATGTGGGGATGGACCTTACATTGGACGGTTTTGCTGTTGATGGATCGCAGGCGTCAGCCGATCAATTCGCAAGTGTTGTTGAAACAGTGGCATCTCTCACTGAAAAGCCATTGATACTCGCCTCCGAAAAAGCCGATGTGATTTCTGCTGGCTTGAAAGCAGCTGGTGAGTCCAAGGCTCTTGTCTACGGCGCGAATTCCGAGAATTGGGAAGCATTTGCTGATATCGCCAACGAGTTCAAGGTTCCCGTTGCCATTAGCGGTGCCGAATTCGAGGAACTGGCAGATCTGACCCAGAAATTCAAGAGCAAAGGTGTTAAAGATCTGGTGCTTGATCCTCAACCAAATGGTATATACGATGCACTGTCCAAGTTTACCCAACTTCGCCGTCTGGCTCTTAAAAAGAACTTTCGGCCTCTTGGATATCCCGTAATTGCCTTCCCTGGTGACTGGTCGGACGATGTGGAGATCGGAGCGATGCAATCCATCGCCAAATACGCTGGCTTTATCGTACTCGATTCCTTCACTCCAGCAAGCGCTTATTCTCTGTTGGTGTTCCGCCAAAACATCTATACTGATCCTCAGAAGCCCATTCAGGTTACACCTGGACTTTACGAGATTAACAAGCCTGGTCCCGATGATCCTCTGATGGTCACCACCAACTTCTCTATCACCTATTTCTCTGTGTCCAACGAAATAGAGGGCAGTGGAAATAAGGGGTGGTTGTTGGTTGCTGATGCTGAAGGTATGAGTGTACTCACTGCCTGGGCTGCCGGTAAATTTGATGCTGAACGCATTGCTAAATCGGTCAAGCTCACTGGCGCGGGAGATAAAATCAACCACAAGAGCATCATCCTGCCCGGACATGTTGCGGTTCTCTCAGGCGAGTTGGAAGAAGAGCTTCCAGGTTGGGAGATCAAGGTAGGTCCGCGCGAGGCAGTCAATTTACCGCAGTATCTTAAAATGGTGGTGTGATTGATCGACGGGCGATTGTTTAGCTCGTTAAATCGGAGTAAGTGAATGTATCAGATTATCGAGAAAGCAGATCTTGCCGAGGCGATCAAATTGCTGGTAGTGGAAGCGCCGGCTGTGGCAGCAAAGGCGCAGGCGGGTGAGTTTGTCATTGTGCGTACAGATGAATTTGGCGAACGCATTCCTCTGACTGTTGCTGACTTTGACCGCGATAAAGGCACCATTTCTTTGGTGGTCCAGGAGATCGGTAAATCGACCTTCCAGATGGCGGCATTCAATGTTGGAGACAGTTTTGCCAACGTCGTCGGTCCATTGGGACATGCTACAGAGATCGATGACTTTGGCACTGTAGTGTGTGTCGCTGGGGGAGTCGGTATCGCTCCAATTTTCCCCATTGCGCGTGCCCTGCGTGAAGCTGGTAACCATGTCATCTCTATCATTGGGGCACGCAACCGCGATCTCCTTTTCTGGGAAGAAAAGATGAGATCGGTCAGTGACGAACTGATCGTGTGTACCGATGATGGATCCCACGGCAGAAAAGCGCTTGTCACCGAACCACTAAAAGAGTTGCTTGAGGAAAAGCCAGGATTGGTCAAGCGAGTTTGGGCAATCGGTCCCGCCATCATGATGAAATTCGTCTCCTTAACCACAGAGGCATATGATGTAAAGACCATAGTAAGCCTGAACACCATCATGGTTGACGGTACCGGCATGTGTGGAGGATGCAGGGTGCAGTTGAAGGAAGGAGCCCAATTCGTTTGCGTAGATGGTCCCGAGTTTGATGGACATCAGGTAGATTGGGACCTGATGATGGCGCGGCAAGCATACTACAAGCCTGAAGAGAAAGTAGCGCTTAACCGTTACCATGACAAGTGCAAGCTTCCAATCATTGACTGATGAGGAATTGAAATGAGTGAATTGACAAACAAGGAACGCATGAAGATTCCGCGTCATGACATGCCGACTCAACCGGCTGAGGTCAGGCGTACCAACTTTGACGAAGTAGCTCTAGGATATACTCTGGAGCAGGCTATCGAAGAAGCAGAACGTTGCATCCAGTGCAAAAAACCAACGTGCATCGATGGTTGCCCCGTCGCTGTTGATATTCCGCAATTCATCCTCGCCCTACGTGAGAATGATCTGGAAGAGTCACTCCGCATCCTCAAGAGTAAGAACAGCCTTCCCGCTGTCTGTGGCCGCGTATGCCCGCAGGAAACGCAATGTGAGGAATTATGCGTTTTGATAAAGCGTTATGAACCTGTAGCCATCGGGCGCTTGGAACGCTTTGTGGCTGACTGGGACCTCGAAAGGGGAGCACAGGCTCCTGAAAAGCCTGCTCCCACTGGACACAAAGTAGCGATAGTTGGGGCCGGACCAGCAGGTTTAACCTGCGCTGCAGAACTGGCCAAACTTGGTCACTCTATCACCGTCTTTGAGGCACTTCATAGCCCCGGCGGTGTCCTCGTTTACGGCATTCCTGAATTCCGTCTCCCAAAGGATATCGTCTTTGCCGAGGTCGGTTGGCTAGAGGAAATCGGGGTTGAGTTTGTCTTTGATGCTGTTATTGGCAAGATCTATACTATCGACGAACTATTGAACGATAAAGGTTACGATGCACTCTTTATTGGGAGCGGAGCTGGTCTTCCTTCGTTCCTGAGAGTTCCAGGTGTCAACTACAATGGTGTTTTATCAGCCAACGAGTTCCTCACCCGCGTCAACCTCATGAAAGGTTATCGATTCCCTGAATATGACACTCCGGTTAAGATTGGCCAAAAAGTGGCTGTGATTGGAGCCGGTAATGTAGCCATGGATGCTGCCAGGTCGGCATTAAGACTAGGCACCATGATGGCAGAACGCAATGGCACTGAACCACCCCAAGTGCACATAGTGTATCGACGATCGCCTGCGGAAGTGCCTGCTCGAGCCGAGGAAGTTCATCACGCTCAAGACGAAGGTGTTATTTTCGACTTTCTCACCAATCCTACCGAGATATATGGTGACGAGAATGGAAACGTCTGTGGCATGCAGTGTATCCGCATGGAGCTGGGTGAACCGGATAGCAGCGGACGCCGGAGACCAATCCCTATCGAGGGAAGTGAATTTGATATGACCGTTGATATGGTCATCGTCGCTTTGGGAACAAGTCCAAATCCGTTGGTGTTCCGCAACGCCGATGACCTCGAGCGCGGCAAATGGGGCACGGTCAAGGTATTGGATGAATCGACTGGACGCACCACGATGGATCGGGTGTGGGCAGGCGGTGATGTAGTCACCGGTGCTGCCACAGTCATCAGTGCTATGGGCGCAGGAAAGGATGCTGCGGCTGATATTCACCAATTTCTCGAACAGCTAACATAGCGTTGCGTTTGACATAATATGACAAACCAGTCATCTAACGGAGAAGCTGAATCCCAGAAGCAATCGGTTACCGTCTCATTCCTTCCATTAGGGAGCGAGGTTCAGGTTCCGGTAGGCACTCTGGTCGCTGATGCCGCCAAGCAGGCTGGGATTGAGCTAAGTGAACCATGTGGTGGTCAAGGTCGCTGCGGTCGCTGTGCGGTCAAGGTCGAGTCCGGATCAGTAAGACGTCGCAGTACCGTAAGACTCAGCGATTCCGATATTCAGCAGGGGTTTGCCCTAGCCTGCACCACAGTCATAGAATCCGACTGCGTGGTTGATGTTCCTCCCCAACGAGTCGTTCAACGCAAGCTCACTACTGACAAGACCGCTCCACCACCGCGGTTGCATTTCCCCTATGTACCTAGTGTTGATCAGACTCTGCATACCTTCTATCTCGAAATTGATTCACCCTCGATGGCGGACCAAACTGATGATTGGTCGCGACTTCGCCGGGCGCTGATTCCCGAATTGCGCAAGCATGGTTGTGAGTCTCCTGGTGTTTCATTAGCGATGTTGCGTCGTCTGGGTACCCTTCTGCGTCAAGCCGATTGGCGGGTCACGGTGGTAGTGGAAATGGGTACATGGGACCGTCCCGAATGCCCGGCTATGGTGGTAAATGTTCGACCAGGAACGAGTACTGACCAGTTGTGGGGTGTTGCTATCGACATTGGTACCACCACTGTTACTGTAATGCTGGTTGATCTGCTCACCGGTGAGGTCAGAGCGCAAGCTGCTGACTACAACGAACAGATTACCCGCGGTGAAGACGTGATCTCTCGCATTATTTACGCCTCCAAGGGTAAAGGTGTTCACATAACCTCAAATCAAGCCGAAATGCAATCGCTTGTGATGGGCACTATCAACCGCCTGATTGAAGATGTATCTGATCGTGTTGGTATCTCGTCACTTGATATCGATAAAGCCACCATTGTGGGTAACAGCACCATGATGCATTTGCTCTTGAACATGGAGCCAAGCTCGATCAGGCTGGAGCCCTTTATCACCACAGTGAACCAACCGCCCATAGTGCCGGCAGAAGACCTGGGCCTGGCTATTAATCCGGCGGCAACAGTAGATTGCCTACCAGGGGTTGCTAGTTACGTGGGTTCTGACATCACCGCAGGCGTGGTTAGTTCTCGTCTTCACGAGCTCTCAGATCTGACACTTTTTCTCGATGTTGGAACCAATGGCGAGATCGTGCTGGGCACTGCCGACTGGCTCATCACCTGTGCTGCATCTGCGGGACCAGCTTTTGAAGGCGCTGGTGTCCTCTTTGGCATGAGGGCAACCGAAGGCGCCATGGATGAGGTTTGGGTCAACGAAGATACCTATGAATCCTCATATCGAGTTATCGGCAATGTTCCTCCAAAAGGGATGTGTGGTTCAGCTCTCATCAATCTACTGGCAGAGATGTTCATCACAGGAGTGATGGACAAAGCAGGGAATATCAACCTTGACCTAGAAACCAATCGAGTGCGTGACGGCGAATTTGGTCCCGAGTATGTATTAGCGTGGGAAGAGGAGACCGAGGAAGGCGTTGGTGACATCGTCATCACCGCTGTCGATATCGATAATCTATTGCGCGCCAAAGCTGCCATCTATGCCGGTTTCGATGTATTGGCACGAGCAGTTGGTGTGGATCTAGCTGACGTAGAACAGATCCTTATCGGCGGCAATTTCGGCAAGTACATCAATGTAGAAAAGGCAATTCAAATTGGCTTGCTGCCTGACCTGGCTTGGGATCGGTTCACCTTCCTGGGTAACTCGGCAGTTCACGGCGCATATCTTGCTCTGTTGAGTCGTCAAATTCGAAGTCGAGTGACCTCGATTGCAGAGATGATGACTTACCTTGAACTTTCATCTGACAACACTTTTTACGATGTCTTTAGTGCTGCTCTGTTTCTACCTCACACTGACCGGGACCGTTTCCCGTCAGTAAAGGCAGTGCTGGAGGAAAGGAACCTATGACTTTTACAATTGCCCTCGCTGGAAAGGGCGGAACTGGCAAAACTACACTAGCAGCGTTGTTGATCAAGCGTCTGCTGGAGAAGAATGGACACACGATTCTAGCTATCGATGCTGACCCTTCCACCAATCTCCATTTGGCATTGGGTCTTCCACTGAGCAAGTCTGTCGGCGATATCCGCGAGGATCTCCTCGATGAATCCCAATCAGGTGCAGTAGCTACCGGTGTTGCTCGGCAGGATTATCTAAATTACCAGCTTCGACTATCAGTTGAAGAAGGTGACGAGGTCGATTTGCTTGCTATGGGCAGACCCGAAGGTCCTGGGTGCTACTGTCCTGTCAACCATATGTTGCGCAAGATCGTGGACGAACTTGGTGATAAATACGACTATGTGGTCATCGACAACGAAGCGGGGATGGAACACCTAAGCCGTAGAACTACTCGAGACGTAGACATGCTGTTTGTGGTCACCGATCCCACCATTCGCGGTGTCTCTGCTGCAAAAGGAATTCTGACTCTCTCACGCGAACTGGATGTAAACATCAAGCGTACAGCCTTGGTCGTTAACCGCACCGTTGGCGAGGTTATTCCTGAGCCGCTGCAAAAGGCGATTGATGAAATGCAGGTTGATATTGCAGGCATGATACCGGCGGATCCAACAGTGAATGAATTTGATGCCTGGGGCAAGCCGCTTGTTGAAATGGACCAAGCCACCACGATTATGAGATCAGTCAAATCTATCGTAGACAAATATGTTAATTGAGAGCATTTAGAGGAGGATTAGATGTATATCATTGGCGAAAACATTCACATCATCTCACCAAGTGTGAAGGAGGCAGTAAAGAATCGCGATGCCGAGTTCTTTAAAGCTTCTGCAATAAAACAGGTTGAAGCGGGTGCCAACTGTGTTGATCTAAATATTGGACCTCAAAAGAAACTTGGGCATGAGATTCTTCCTTGGATGGTGAGCCAGGTTCAGTCAGTGGTAGATGTACCATTGTGCCTCGATACCACGAACTTGACTGCCATTGAAGAAGCCTGCAAGATTTGTCGTAATCAACCCATCATCAACTCCACCTCGGCAGAAGCTGAACGACTGGAGATGGTTCCCCTCATGGCTAAAAAGTATGGCACCAAATTGATTGGATTAACCATGGGTAAGGGTGGTATTCCTATAGGTGCCGATCAACGTGTTGAGATCACAATTGAAAAGCTGATCCCGCGAATGCTTGAGATAGATTTTCCCGTTGATGATTTGATTGTAGACCCACTGGTGCTAACTGTCTCTGGTTGTCAGGAGTATTGCCCCGAATGTGTTGAAGCTGTCCGCACCCTGCATTACGCTTGGGAACCCGCACCGCTCACCAATGCCGGTCTGTCCAATGTCTCCAATGCTGTTCCTCATGCCATGCGTCCATTGTTGAACCAGGTGTATATGGTCATGCTGATGGGAGCTGAGATCGACATGGTCATTGCTGATCCTTTGGACAATGAACTAATGGAGACCATTCGTATTGTTGAGGAGCGTGATACCAGCACTCCTGTTGGTAGTCTGATCGTAAAACTCTACGATCGAGTGTTGGCAATGGAAGAGCTTCAGCCTGAAGACGTGGACATGGATGATCCTGCGCAGGCTGATATTTGGAAGACAGTTCAAATCCTGCTTAACAAGGTCATCTACACCGATCAATACCTTAGATACTAGATTTGGTCACATCTGCGTCTACATCCAACAACTGAATATCTATCATCGGAGGATAGAATGGCAATAATCGATGGAACTGCAATTGCAGCTCAGGTCCGCAAGGAAGTTGCGGAGAAGGTTGCTGAATTGAAACGCGAACATGGCTTGGAGCCCGGCTTGGCTACAGTACTTGTTGGCGAGAACCCGGCGTCTAAAGCATATGTTGGCTCCAAACAGCGTGCTTGTGAGGAATTGGGCATGCTCTCAGTGGGGCACAAGTTGCCTGAAGATGCCACCCAGGAGCAAGTCGAGCAGCTAGTTCGTGACCTGAACGATGACCCCCAAATCCACGGCATATTGGTCCAATTGCCGTTGCCGAAGCATCTGGATGAAGAAAAGATTCTGGCAGCGGTGAGTCTGGACAAGGATGTGGATGGATTCCACCCGGTTAACATCGGACGCCTATCAATGAAGGGCAGGGAACCCATGTTTGTTCCTTGTACCCCGGCTGGCTGTATTGAGCTGCTTGACCGCAGTGGGATTGAGATATCGGGCAGAGAAGCAGTTGTCCTCGGAAGAAGCAATATTGTGGGACTGCCGGTCTCCATGCTCTTATTGCACCGAAACGCCACAGTGACCATTTGTCACAGCAGAACCAAAGACCTTGCTGCCACTTGCCGGCGAGCAGATATCCTCATCGCTGCTGTTGGTAGAGCGGAGATGGTCCGCGCTGATTGGGTCAAGCCTGGCGCTGCCGTGATCGATGTAGGCATTAACCAGGTGTGGCTAGAGCATCCTGCTGATCGCGAATACACCTGTTATGCCACTGGTGAGAAATTCATTGCCCATCGTAAGGATGAATCGGAAAAGGGTGGAAGACGCAAGGTCGGCGACTATTGTGTAGAGTGCGATCAAGCTTGGCTCAAAGGTCAGGAATCACCACATTGTAATGAATGCGACAAATGCGAGCATATTGCCTTGTTCCGCAAGTATAGGCTTACCGGAGACGTAGCATACGATGAGGTTGCAGAGGTCGCTGGTCATATCACCCCTGTCCCAGGTGGGGTAGGTCCCATGACCATTGCTATGTTGATGACAAATACCTATCGTGGCGCATTGCATACTCTTGATAAATAGTGTGTGATTTGCTTGATCTTTCCACTGCTAGTGGAGCGTTGAGTGACAGGACCTAACGGAAATCCAAATACCATCCTTGTGATTGGTGGGGGCGTAGCAGGTATGCGTGCTGCGGCTGACTTGGCTGAAACCGGGCTGAAGGTGATCTTGGTTGAAGCATCGCCAAGCCTTGGAGGTCGGGTTGCTCAGCTTGGCTTTATGTTCCCCACCCACGACTGTGTACTATGCCGTGGGTCCACTGATCACGGCTATGGTTGCACTCGTCCTTCCATCAGTCCTGCCTTTCCCGACAACAACCGCCACCCTAATATCCGGGTGGAAACTCTGACTGAGGTAACTGAGGTAACTGGGCAAGCAGGCGACTTTACCGTTACCCTTCGCCACCACCCCCGGCATGTGGATGTTGATCGATGTGTCAATTGCCGGCTCTGTACCGTAGTCTGCCCCGTCAATCTACCCAGCGAATTTCAGATGGGAATGGCATTTCGCAAGGCTGCCTACAAGACAGCACCAAGAGCGATTCCTGATGCCTATGTAATCGAAACCGGTCCCTACTGTGAGGACTGTGGTAAATGCGCTCAAGTATGCCCCACACAGTGCATAGATCTCAATCAGCAGGCGAGCACTGAGCGCGTTCATGTCGGTTCTATTATTCTCGCTGTGGGTTATAAACCATACGATCCTACGCCGCTCGAAGAATATGGATACGGACGATACCAGAATGTGGTCACGCCCATGCATTATGAGCGATTAGCAAGCCGCTCTGGACCGACTGAGGGCATCGTAGCCCGTATCTCTGATGGCAAACTACCCAAGAAGATTGCTTGGTTGCAGTGCATTGGTTCCAGAGACCAAGAACATCCCTATTGTTCATCCATTTGCTGTATGTTCGCCACCAAAGAAGCGATTCTGGCAAAACAGCGGATCGGGGTGGGCATTGATTGCACCATCTTTGTCATGGACGAACGAGCCTTTAACAAGGAATACACAAAGTACTATAACTTGGCTCGCGACAAACATGGTGTGAACTACGAGCGCTGTCGGGTTTCTGCTATAAGAGAGGACCCTTCGACAAAGGATCTACTTGTCAAGTATCCCGGCGCAGACGGTAAACTGATCGAGGAGA
>JBDLKB010000009.1:0-12649 GCA_039714055.1 Chloroflexota bacterium | reverse complement strand
TTGACATGCTCGAGAATGGTGGTGGTGATGGCTCCATGTCAGTGATTTCGCCCGACATCTTTGCGGAATATGGCGTTCCCTATGACAAGGTGACAACAGAGGCGCTGCATCAGATAGGTATCAAGACTGCTTACCATACCTGCGGCAAGATGATGGCTCAACTCGACCTGGTCAAAGAGACCGGCTGCGATGCTTCCGAGACCCTCACCCCGCCGGACATGGGAGGTGACGCCGACCTGCGCGAGATCAAGAAACGATTAGGCGACACCATGTGCCTCATCGGCGGTTTTGATCAGCAGAAAGGATTCCGCAACGGCAACCCCAAGATCATTCGGGAGTTGATCGAGCACTGTTGGGAGGAAGCTGGCACTGATGGTGGTTATATTATGGCGGCTTCGGATCACTTTTTCGAAGGCGATCCTGAGAACATCAGAACCTACGTCGAGATCGCCAAGGAATTCCGCTACTAAATCAAGCGTGGGAAGTGAAGGAGTGTCCCTATGACTATGACATCCAAAGAGCGAGTAATGACCACGTTCGATTTCAAGGAACCGGATCATGTGCCTGCTTGGATGGGTGCCTCACCTGAGTTTCGGGCGATGATGCAGGAGCATCTGGGGCTGCCAGACGACGAGAGCCTCTCGGTTCATTTAGGAGATGATTTTCGTCGTGTCTTTGCTCGTTATGCCGGTCCGGAGGAGCACAGCCCATCCTACAACCTACCTCCGGGCGCGACCTATCGCACTCCATTTGGCGTAAATCGCCACGGATACGGCTATGGCATGCCTCTGAACCGGCCGCTGGTCGACGCCACCTCGCTTGATGACTTGTACAATTTCCCCTGGCCGCAGGCAGAGTGGATGGATGTTTCACGCATCCGAGGTGAGATTGAACAATATAAAGGAGAATATGCCATCCTGGGTGGCGATTGGGCTCCTTACTGGCACGATGTGCTGGACCTGCTCACATTTGAGGGGCTAAGCTTCAAGATGTACGACGAGCCTGACTTTATTGATTTATTGCTCCAATACATCGTCGACTACTACTGGGGCGTTAGCCAGCGTATATTCGAGGCCGCGGGAGATTTGATTGATATATTCTTCATCGGCAACGATTTTGGTGCCCAAAACGGGCCCCTTATCGGATTAAAACATTTCGAGCGTTTCTTCTTGCCCCATCTCAAACGGCTGATAGATCTGGGGCACGACTATGGCATGAAAGTACTGCTGCACTGTTGCGGTGGTTTTGAGCCCTTGCTGCCGTCGATGATCGAGGCTGGGTTAGATGGTGTTCAGGCTCTGCAACCCAATTGCCGGGGAATGGATCCAGGTCAGCTCAAGGTTGATTTTGGCGACCAAATCGTGCTCATGGGAGCTATTGACACTCAACTGCTGATTGAGGGAACACCGGATCAAGCCCGCCTTGAGACCAAGCGCATCCTAGAGATCATGAAACCGGGCGGAGGTTACGTGGCTTCACCAAGTCACGACTATTTGCTCCCCGAAACCCCGGTGGAGAATGTCTTGGCGGTCTATGAAACCATCAAGGAATTTGGAGCTTACAACTAGCCCACAAGAAGGAGGTACCAACATGAAACGTTACGGTCAGTTGATTGGTGTCAAACAGGAAAAGCTGGCAGAGTACATTGATTACCACGCCGCAGTCTGGCCTGAAATCCTGGACATGATCCGGGAATGCAACATACGCAATTATTCAATCTTTTATAAGGATGGCTTGCTCTTTGCCTATTTCGAGTATGTTGGCGAGGATTTTGAGGGTGACATGGCCAAGATGACAGCAGATCCCAAGACTCAAGAGTGGTGGGACATCATGATGCCCATGCAACAGCCCCTGGAAACCCGTTCTGAAGGTGAGTGGTGGGCGAATATGGAAGAGGTCTTTCACACAGACTAGGTCGGCGTGCGATTAGCCAATCAAGGAATGCATCATGGTCGAAATACCTGAAAGAACCGAGAATTGTCTCAAGAAACTTGAGCGGATGAACAAGACTCTGCGCCACGAGGAAGCAGATCGCGTACCGGTGAGCGACTTCTTTTGGGGCAGCTTTGTGGAACGCTGGAGAAATGACCTGAACCTACCAGCCGATACCGACATCTATACCCACTATGATCTAGATTGGATCGTCACCGTCCCCAACATGGACCCTCATATCAAGGATTTTGAGGTCATTGAGGAAACGGACGAGCACGTGATCGTGCGCACCGGCTTTGAGGCCATCATACGCAAGAAATTTGCTGACCCCATGCCAGAGTGGCTTGGATTCGACACCGACACCATCGACAAAGTCGATGCCTATGAATTCGAGGATCCCTGGGATGACCGGCGTTATTATCATGGAGGTGACAATCAGATCGCAGGAGTGGGTGACGGCTACGCCCGCAATCTGCCGCCCTGGGTTGATACCCTCAAATCACTCTACCCGAACTTTCCCACCTACGGCAGCCAGTGCGAGGCAAACGAGTACTTGACCCGAATTCTCGGTCCCGAGAACTTTTTGCTGTGGATTGCTATGTATCCAGAGCGCATGGGGCGCTTCATCGAACGAACCAACGAGTTCGCCCTGGAATGTCTCAAAGCTCAGATCAAAGCGGCCGATGGACTGATCGACGGCATGGTGATCTGGGGCGACATTGCTTACAAGAAGGATGTCTTCTTTTCACCGGCATACTGGCGCAAGTATTACAAACCAGGTCTCAAAAATATGGTAGATGTCTGCCACGAGAATGATCTACCGGTCATCTATCATGGTTGCGGCAATGTCAAGCGGGTCTTTGAAGACTTTATCGAGATCGGCATTGATTCTTACAATCCCTTGGAGGCAAAGGCAGGCATGGACGTGATCGACCTGAGGCGCCAATATGGGCACAGGATTGGCTTTTGCGGCAACATGGATGTGATCGAATGGGCGAACTGTACAGAAGATGAGCTCAAAGCGATCGTTCTTCGCAAGTTGAACGCAGCCAAGGGTGGTGGATACATATTTCAATCAGACCACTCTGTTCCCAGCAACGTCTCCGGACAGGCTTACGACTATGTCGTCCAGCTGGTCCGTGAGTATGGCCAGTATCCGCTGCAATTGGGCGAATACGACATCCCAGATCTAGGCTAATAGCGATGCGCCTACAGCACCTTTTACCGCATCACTTAGAAAGAGCTCGAGATGAAGGGTGGCCTTTGTTGGTTCCTACCGGCTGCATCGAATATCACGGTCCCCACATGGCTCTAGGCCTGGATACAATGATCGTCGAAGAGTTGCTATTGCGGGTAGCAAAACAAGTGAACTGCGTCATCGCTCCACCCTTTTGGTACGGTCCGACTGGTTATGCAGTTACAGGTCCCGAACAGGGGACAGTTGATGTATCCACAGAGCGCTTTGGACGTCACGTAAAAGATGTGCTTGGCAGCTTCTGGGAGATCGGTTTCCGTTGGATCATCGTGGGAATACACCACCAGCAGATGGACGGTCCGGAGTCATTGGCTATTCGCCAGGCAGCAGCCGAGGTTACCTTCGAAAAGAGCCTCTCCGAGCGAGGTACAGGCTGGTGGGGCAAAGCGCCTCTTTCTCCTGAGGATAAGGTATTTGAGCGCATTCAAGTCTGGCCTTCGGTGCTCCCGGCCGCCGCTGAGGTGGGTGTGGTCATGGAGGATCATGCTGGCTACTATGAAACTTCTCTCCTGTTGGCCGCCAGGCCTGACTTGGTGGAAATGGAGCGCCTAGGGATGGACGCCCCCTGGTACTGTTCAACAGCCAACAGCAAAGCATACAAGGCAACGATGGAGGACGGAAAGAGAATGTGGAAGGCGATGGTCGATGCCTGGGCGATTAAACTGAGTGATCTCTCGAAACCCAAGAGACCCAGACCCAAAGATGTCACCATCCAGGGACTGTTCTAGGATCTAGAAGATGAGAGGCTTGACCGTGGTCGAGTCGATTGAGGAAGATAGCGTTCATTGGAAGAATACATGGCTGCTTGAGAGAACGGATGAGAGCAGCCAGCTACAGCAAGGAGGTGGCTTATAAGTACATATATCTACAAGGAGCAGGAGATGAAATCTCCGGATCAGAAATCGAATGTCGACAAGAATCAACTATCTAAGGAGGAATAATCCGAATGTCTGATAACAAGAAAATCTCACGACGAGACCTTCTCAAAGCAACAGGAGCAGTGGGCGGTGCAGTCCTCGCAGGCGCACTGGCATCTTGTTCTAAAGAAGAGGAAGTGGCCCCTACCGAGGCGCCGGAGGTAAAGATCACCGAGACTCCAGCCGTGGTTGGCAAGCCCTTTGATGGCAAGACAGTCCGCGTTCATGCTATCAGCGGCGCCAACTATGACGAACTCTACAAACTTATTCCCGAGTGGGAAGAGGAAACCGGGGCTACGGTCGAGTTTGTCTTCAAAGGCAATGGTTTTGAGACCGACAAGCGACTGATACAGGACTTTGCAGCCGGCACAGTAGACTATGATGTCTGCTGGGATCATAGCAGCTTTTTCTCCCAGTACGTCAAGGCCGATGGTCTGGAACCCCTGGATGCCTACTTCAGCCAGGAGGATCTGGCTGATTTTATCCCCCGCTTGCTGGAAGCTACCACGCGCGATGGTAAACTCTGGGTGCTCCCCCGGCACTTTGACATCTCCTGCAACCATTTCCGCACCGATCTGGTGACCAAAGCGCCTGAGACTTGGGATGAATTCAAACAACTAGCGCTCGATATCACCGATGAGGGCGCTGGCCTTTATGGCACTCAGTTTGCGGGCAAGGAAGAGGCACTCAGCGGCCGCTTCTACGAAGTGCACACAGCCGAAGGTGGAAACCTCTTTAATGACAAGTGGGAGCCCACCTTCAATGGTGCTGCTGGTGTCAAAGCCGCCACTATGTTTGCCGATCTCTACTCCGCCGGTGCCATGCCACCAGGCATGACCAACTTTTTATGGGAAGACGTGGCGCAGAACTGGGTCAACGGCATCATCGGCATGTACACTGAGTGGTTCGGTTGGTACGGCTACTTCCAGGACCCCGAAGCAAGCCAGGTTGCGGGCAAGTTTGACATCGCCCGCCAACCCAAGGGCGATGGCGGTATCCACAGCGGTTGGGCTGGCCACCATGGCTTCTCGATCACCAAAGCAGCCAAGGAAAAGGAAGCGGCTGCATCATTGATCAAGCACCTGACCAGCGTCAAGGGGAACGAACTCGAGGCGGAACTCGGTATCTTGATCTCACGCCAGAGTGTGTGGGACAAGATCATCGCCGAAGCTGAGGGCTCCGACGATCCTCTCGCCAAGAAGCGGCTTGAGCTGGCACTCATGCAAGCACAGGAAGATTTCAAGACCCCGCCGCTGATTGCTGAATGGATTCCAACCTCCAATATCCTTTACCCCATCCTGCAGCAGATCATCCTTGGCGATGTGGATCCCCAGGCAGGTCTGGATGACGCCGCCTCTCTGGTCTATGACATGATGAAGGAGGCTGGCTACTACTAGACTGGCTTTTCACACTCTTTATCAACTACTCCGGTTGGGTTGCCAGGAGTGCAGCCCAACCGGGGTTATCCATTGCATGATCTGAGGATGTATATGACTGCACGCTCGTCGCCTCTCAAGCGCATTAAAGAAAAGAGGTTAATCGGATCGCTAGGTCGTCAGGAAAGGATGTTAGCAATAGCGTTGCTGTTGCCCAGTATCCTTATCATTCTGTTGGTCGTTGGCTTTCCCATGCTCTACTCACTCTACCTCAGTTTCACCAACTATACCTTGGTCAACACGAAGGATGTCGACATTGTTGGCCTAGCCAACTATATCGAACTATTCAATAAACCAGCATTCTGGCAGGCTTTCGGTCGTACGGTGCTCTTTATATCTTTGGCCGTGAACCTGGAATTCCTCATCGGCTTGGGCATCGCCCAGTTGATGGCAAGAGCAGTAAAGGGACAGGGTTTGCTGCGTACCATAATGATGATGCCCATGATGTTCGCTCCGATCCTGGTTGGATTCCAATTCAAGTGGTTCTTTAACGATCAAGTGGGCCTGATGAACAACCTGCTTTATTCAATATCTGGAGCACGGCAGATCATTCCCTGGTTGGTCGACAAGCCGCTGGGATTCATCTCTATTCTGGTCGCAGAGATCTGGATGAGCACTCCCTTTATGGTCGTCATACTAGAGGCGGGCATCCTCTCATTGCCAATTGAACCCTTTGAAGCGGCTGAGGTGGATGGCGCCACAAGCTGGCAAAAGTTCCGCTATCTCACCATGCCCATGTTGATGCCCTTTGTCTACACCGCGATGGCTATCCGTTCCCTCGATATTGGTCGGGCATACGATCTGGTCAGTATCATGACCGCTGGCGGCCCCGGCAACCGCACCGAGTTGATTTGGACCTATGTCAATCGGCTCGCTTTCAGTGGGCATGACTATTCGCTGGGAAGCTCCATGTCCTATGTTACCGTTATCTTTAGTGGTCTGTTCACGTTCTATTTCTTCCGCAATGTCATCAAGAGTAGATGGGAGGGCAGAGAATGAGTACCCAAGCTGCTGTTTCTCCCCGTCGAAGAAGAAAGAAGAGGAATGTGATCAGCAATATTGCACTTTATCTGATCCTATTAGTCTTCTTTCTACCTTCAGTCTGGATAGCGATCACCTCAATCCGGGCACGTATCGAGATCAATGCATTTCCGCCGATATGGATTCCAGACTTGTCCAAGCTAAATATCGATTCGTACAAAACGCTGTTTGGCCTCGCAACTGAGGGGCCTTTTGTCGCCACGAATATCCCGTTCCTCGACTACGCCCGAAATTCGACTATCGTGTCCTTGGTCAGCACACTGATCTCTTTGGTATTTGGAACCTTGGCGGGCTATGTCTTTGCTCGCTTCCGCTTCAAGGCCAAGAACGGTGTGTTTCTGAGCATGATGCTGGCACGGGCTGTGCCGGGTATCGCGTTAAGCTTGCCGCTCTTCATCCTCTTTGCCAATCTGGGTCTCTCTGACAGTATGATTGGGATGATCATCATTTATGTAGCGATGAATGTCCCCTTTACCGCCTGGCTCATGGATGGCTTTTTCCGTGCCATTCCTCGTGAATTGGATGAGGCGGCTATCGTTGATGGCTGCACCCACTGGACCGCCTTTCTGCGTGTCGATTTACCACTTTGCCTGCCAGGGGTGGCTGCTAGCGGGATCTTTGCTTTTCTAACCACTTGGAATGAATTTGCCCTGGCATCCCAGATCACTCGCACTCCGTCCTCGCGAACCTTTCCGCCGGCTTTGTTCGAGTTCACCGGGCAGTATGTCTCTGACTGGCGCGGCATGTGCGCCATGTCGGTGATGATGCTTATCCCGGCTGTTATCTTTGTCATCCTGGTTCAACGCCAATTGATGGAAGGACTGACATCTGGAGCTATTAAAGGTTAATACTCTGTTCTTATCATTTATACAAAGGAGATATTCACATGAATCTGGAATCAATCTATAAAGCAGTACTTGATGGTGATGCAGGTACCACAGCCGAAGAAGTCCAAGTCGCACTAGATGCTGGAATCGCCTCTGAGGAGATCCTGACAAAAGGTTGTATTGCCGCTATGAGCGAGGTCGGTCGATTATTTGAACTCGGTGAGAAATTCGTACCCGAGATGCTTATCTCTGCCCGCGCTATGCAGGCAGGCATGAACCTGCTCAGGCCGTATCTGGCAGAGCAGGATTTCGAGGCAACTGGCAAAGTCCTAATCGGCACCGTTGCTGGCGACTTGCACGATATTGGCAAAAACCTCGTCGGCATGATGATGGAAGGGGGCGGTTTTGAGGTGGTTGATTTGGGTTCGGATGTCCGCCCAGAACGATTCGTGGATGCGGTTCAGGAACATGAACCTGATGTGGTGGCCATGTCTGCTCTGTTAACAACTACTATGCCGTCAATGACTGCGACCATAGATGCTTTGACAGATGCGGATCTTCGCGATCAAGTCAAGGTGATGGTTGGCGGTGCTCCTGTCACCCAGGCTTTCGCAGACAAGATCAATGCTGATGGGTATGCTGCTGACGCCAGCAGTGCCACTCGTAAAGCAAAGGAATTGTTGGGTAAGGCTTGAGTCGGATACATGACCAACCCAAGGCGAGTAAAGAACTGCCCATTTCACCATATCGGATGATAGTAACTCAGGAGTAGGTTGAGAGGTGACAAAGAAAGTATTTGTAAGTGGGTGTTATGACCTCATGCACAGTGGTCATATTGCTTTCTTCCGGGAAGCTGCTTCCTATGGCGATCTTTACGTGGCACTCGGATCAGACAAGACCATCTTTGATCTAAAAGGCAAGGTGCCGGTCAATAGCGAGCAAGAGCGACTCTACATGGTACAGTCAGTCAAGTACGTCAAGGAAGCCTTTGTCTCGCAAGGGGCTGGTATGCTCGACTTTGTCAGAGAGTTCGAGATCATCAAGCCCGATATCCTGATCGTTAACGAGGATGGAAACACTCCGGATAAGCGAAAACTGTGCGCAGAGCATGGTGTCGAGTACGTTGTGCTCAGACGGGAGCCGCATTCAGGGCTGACCCCCCGATCAAGCACAGGTCTCAGAACTGTTAACCGCATTCCATTTAGAATCGACCTGGCTGGTGGTTGGTTGGATCAACCCTATGTCTCCAAGCACTTTCCAGGAGCAGTGGTCACGATCTCAATCGAGCCTACTATTCAGTTCAATGAACGGAGCGGGATGGCATCCAGCACAAGGCGTGCAGCGATCGACCTGTGGGGACCGCGGCTTCCGACAGACAACTATGAGAAGCTAGCAAAGGTTCTCTTTTGCTACGATAACCCGCCGGGGACGGAGATCATATCCGGTTCTCAGGATTCGATCGGTATCGTTTTCCCCGGCTTGGCCAAGGCAGATTACCATGGCGGATACTGGCCGACGAAATTCGAACACATTCAGAATGAGCCGACCCTCCACTTTGTGGAAAATGCACTCTATTTGATCACCTTGGGCCCCAGGCAAGCAGGTTTCGATGTGTTGGCCAACACAAGGATCGATCGCGATGGAGCAAAGGCATTGGCAGACGCTACCGACGGATGCTGGGAGGCGATTCTGGCCCACGACATCGTCAAGTTCGGACACTATTTCCAGGAGTCATTTGAGGCTCAGATCGCCATGTTCCCTAATATGATGAATAGAATGGTCGCAGAATTGATCGACCAATATCGAGATGTGGCCTTGGGATGGAAGCTGTCCGGGGCTGGAGGTGGCGGTTATCTCATCCTGGTTGCGGATAAGCCAATAGAGAACGCTGTTCGAATTGTCGCCCGGCGTGATAGCGATTGACAATCCGATTTACCGTATGAGATCAAGTATAAGGAGATGAATATGAAAACTGCATTGGTATGTGGAGCCGGTGGATTCATTGGAGGACATCTAGTCAGGAAACTCAAGGACGAAGGGTATTGGGTGCGGGCGGTAGACATCAAACAGCACGAATTTGCTCCTACGGCTGCTGACGAGTTCCTGCAGTTGGACCTGCGGGAAGAGGAGAACTGCATCGAGTCCCTCACTCTTGGAGAGAACACCTTTGGTGAAGTTTACCAATTAGCAGCCGACATGGGCGGCATGGGGTTCATCCACTCTGCTGAGTGCGAGATTATGCACAACAGCGCCTTGATCAACATCCACATGACCCACCATGCGTCTCGCATGGGTGTGCCCCGATACTTTTTCTCATCATCGGTATGCGTGTACCGAGATATGCAGCCCGGGGAACCGGAAATGACCGAAGCGGAGGCGTTCCCGGCGCTTCCCGACAACGAATATGGATGGGAAAAGCTGTATTCGGAACGGATCGCATTGGCCTACGAGCGCAATCAAGGCATGAAGGTGAGAATAGCCCGCTTTCAGAACTGTTATGGACCCTACGGTACTTGGACCGGCGGTCGAGAAAAGGCCCCGGCGGCGATAAGCCGCAAGGTCGCCGAAGTTGAGGATGGTGGCACGATCGAGGTGTGGGGCGATGGGTCTGCCATACGTTCCTACACTTATGTGGACGACATGGTGGATGGCATCTATATGTTGATGCACTCTGACCTGCAGGGAGCGGTCAACATCGGTTGTCCCCAGTATGTGACGGTAGACGAATTGGTCGAGACCGTGGCTGAGGTAGCGGGAAAGACGATTCACATCAAGCACATAAAAGGGCCCGTGGGCGTGCTGTCGCGCAACTTTAGCAACGAGCGTATCTATTCACTCGGTTGGCAGGCCAAGCACTATCTCAAGGAAGGGATTGCTCGTACCTATCCCTGGGTTGAGGAACAGGTCGTCAAAGCGCGTGAACACGGGCTGTAAGGTTGCTAGTGACAGTATAGGATTCAGTGCAGTGGAACGATTTGCGTTAGGATTGGACTTTGGAACCGAATCTGCCCGTGCTGTTTTGGTCAACGTCGAGTCGGGCGAGGTTCTTTCATCTGCGGTCCATCCTTACGGCGATGGTGTCATTGACCAAACTCTGCCCGGAAGCGATCAAGCTCTCCCCCCAGATTGGGCACTGCAAAATCCAGCTGATTGGCTCGAGGTCTTGGATGTCGTCGTACCTGCTGTCCTGAATGAAAGCGGTGTCTCTGGAGAAGCAGTTGTCGGGGTAGGACTGGACTTTACTGCCTGCACCATATTGCCTACGACGAGCAGTGGAGCACCTCTCTGCTCAATCCCCGGCCACCGCCGCCGACCGCATGCCTGGGCCAAGCTCTGGAAGCATCATGCTGCCCAGGCGCAAGCTGATCGGGTAAATGATCTTGCCCTGAGCCGCAATGAAGCCTGGCTGGCTCGCTACGGCGGAAAAATCTCGTCAGAGTGGCTGATTCCCAAGGCGCTGCAGATCCTGGAAGAAGCTCCTGACCTTTATGCCACATCTGAGTTCATCATTGAAGGAGCAGATTGGCTGGTTTGGCAACTGACTGGCAATCTCGCCCGAAATACCTGCGCGGCTGGATACAAAGCCAACTGGCACAAGGTCGATGGCTATCCATCAGCCAAATTTCTAGCCGCGATTCATCCTGATCTGGTGAATCTCTATCGAAACAAAATGAAAGGAACGATGGTAGCGCCGGGTCAAAAGGTGGGCGAGTTGATAGAAGCTTGGTCAGAACGACTGGGCTTGAAAGCCGGTACACCGGTGGCAGCTCCCATCATTGATGCTCATTCAGCCGTACTCGGAGGTGGAGTCAGTGGAGTTGGTACCATGTTCATGATAATGGGGACCTCCACCTGTCATATGTTGATGGCTGAGGATGAGATATCGGTGGAAGGAATTGCCGGTGTAGTTGAGGATGGGATTGTGCCTGGTCTATTCGGATATGAGGCAGGTCAGGCTGGAGCGGGTGATATTTTCGCTTGGTATCTGGATCATGGTGTGCCCCCCTCCTATCATCAAGAAGCGGAGGCTCAGGGGCTTTCACTTCACGAACTACTGACGGAAAAAGCGTCTATTCTGCACCCTGGTCAAAGCGGGTTATTGGCATTGGATTGGTGGAACGGCAACCGCTCTACCCTGGTGGATGCTGACCTTAGTGGCTTGCTGCTGGGCTGCACGCTGGGAACCAGAGCCGAGGACATCTACCGGGCGCTGATCGAGGCTACTGCGTTCGGTACCAGGATCATTATCGAAGCGTTTACTGAACAGGGAGTCCCGGTAAAGAACATTGTGACCGGAGGTAGTCTGACCAAGAACTCGATGCTCATGCAGATCTATGCTGATGTGACCGGTCGTGAGATTGCTGTTACAGGGACGGACCAAGCATCCGCTTTGGGGGCTGCGATGCTGGGTGCGGTGGCGGCCCGGAAGGATGGCGGTGGGCATGATTCACTGGTTGAAGCAACCAAACAGATGGCTCCACCTCCTACCCGAATATACCGGCCGATTCTCGACAATAAAGAGCCCTATAACACCCTCTATACCGAGTACTGCCGCTTGTATGATTATTTCGGTCGGGGTGGAAACAATGTTATGAAAGACCTGCGTCGACTGCGTACAGCACGAGACCTATGATCGAGTTATTGCAGATTTGATTAATAGATAAACACATTTGGAGTATTAATTGTCAGTTGTTTCTGAGGAGAGTGACATGGCTGAAGCTGAGATGAAAGTAAATCCTGCGAGAAATCGCTTGATTGGTGACATGCCCAAGATTGGCATTCGCCCCACGATCGATGGTCGGCGGCAGGGAGTCCGAGAGTCACTGGAAGAGCAGACCATGAACATGGCCAAGAACGTAGCTGCTTTTCTCTCCAACAATCTGCGTCACGCCAATGGCTTGGCTATCGAATGCGTTATCGCCGATACCTGCATTGGTGGGGTGGCAGAAGCCGCCCAATGCACCGAGAAGTTCGCCCGGGAAGGTGTCGGTGTTTCATTGACGGTCACACCTTGCTGGTGCTATGGGTCTGAGACCATGGATATGGATCCCCTGATGCCCAAGGCGGTCTGGGGTTTCAATGGCACCGAACGTCCAGGCGCGGTATATCTGGCCGCGGTGCTGGCTGGTCATAGTCAGAAAGGTTTGCCGGCTTTTGGTATTTATGGTCGTGATGTGCAAGAGTCAGATGACACTACCATTCCTAATGATGTCCAGGAGAAATTGCTGCGCTTTGCCCGCG